>DATGXQ010000634.1:0-14068 GCA_035298905.1 Nostocaceae cyanobacterium
GATTCAGAATTCAGAATTCAGAATTCAGAATTAAAAAGACTTTAAGAGTCAAGCTGACTGAAATTCTCCAAATATCACTACTATCGATTCCTCTTTTGGTAACTATTCTGGCTCCTGGCTCCTGACTCCTGAATTCTTACGATTTGTAAATATTCAGAATACAGAATTTAGAACCCAGAATAATAACGGCTTTTAGAGTCAGTTTTAATGATTTAGAGAAAATTTGGATTTTCATATTCCTAATTAGGCCAGCATTCTGACTCCTGAATTCTGACTAAGATTTTTGTAAGGATTCAGAATCCAGAATCCAGAATTCAGAATTAGAAAGAATTTAAGAATCCAGCTAAAGATTTTCGCCAAATATTACTCATTTCTATTCTTTGTGTGATAACTATTCTGACTACTGACTACTGACTCCTGAATTCTTACAGATTTTAGCCGGAAAAATTGACTGACAGTTGTTTTTTATACTTAAGAATATTACTTGTAGCCAGGTGACAGCATTTGATAACTGAGTAACTTAGATAAATCAGGTATCACATTTGTGATGGTTTAGATATAATCTAATCACAAAAATTTGTTGTTACCAAAAACCTAGATATACTAAACTAGACTTTGACAAATTAAACATTTTTGTTAGTTTTGATACCAAAAAGCAGTTATTTTCAGATGAAATACTAGGATACCTGAAGTTTTGAAGTTTAAGTAAAAACAATAATCCAGTATTATCAAATAGCAAGACTTGATGTGGTGTATAAATTAGAGGAGTTAAAAATGGATTTACGCACTGATGCTTTAGAGATGCTCAAAGAAACGAGCAGAACTTTTTATATCCCTATTAGTATTTTACCTTCAGGTTTGCAGGAAGCGGTAACTTCAGCTTACCTATGTATGCGAGCGATCGACGAAATAGAAGATCACCCAAAACTAGATAGTACCACGAAAGCACAGTTATTGCGAAGTATTAGCGGAAAATTGCAATCAGGGGTAGATGGTTTTGCGGTTGATGCTTTTGCTGTGGGATTTGATGGTTATGAAGATATTATACCAGAAGTGAGCTTGCGAATTAGAGAATGGTCAATACTTGCACCGGAAAGCATTGCCCCACGGATATGGGATGCAACCGCAGCAATGGCAGATAGAATGGCATATTGGGCAGAAATTAACTGGAAAATAGAAACTGAATCTGATTTAGATAGTTATACCTTTGGGGTAGCTGGGGCGGTGGGCTTGTTACTATCAGATTTATGGGCCTGGTATGATGGTACACAAACTAATCGTACCCAAGCGATCGCTTTTGGTCGAGGTTTACAAGCAGTTAACATTCTGCGTAACCACAGCGAAGACCTCAACCGGGGAGTAAACTTTTTTCCCACAGGTTGGGATGCAGCGAAATTACACGAATACACAAGACGCAACTTAGCCTTAGCTGATGCCTATACTAAATCTTTACCCAGTGGCCCGGCTTTAAATTTTTGCCGCATTCCCCTGACCCTAGCTCATGGTACTTTAAATGCCCTAGCAATGGGTAAAGGCAAACTCAGCCGCAGTGATGTACATGCTTTACTGGCAAATTTAATTGGTGTAAATACGAAACAGAGTTGAGGGAGAGAGGGAGATGGGGAGATGGGGAGATGGGGAGATGGGGAGATGGGGAGGAAATAACAAATGACCAATGACTAATGACCAATGACTAAATAACAAATGGTGTAGGAGAAATAAACATGAAAAAAACTTTATTTCTGAGTCCCCCTTCTTTTGACGGGTTTGATGGTGGTGCAGGTTCACGTTACCAAGCAAAACGGGAAATAACTTCTTTTTGGTATCCAACTTGGTTAGCCCAACCTGCTGCCTTAGTTCCTGGTAGTAAACTGGTAGATGCACCACCCCACGGGCAAACTGTAGACGATGTGCTTAAAATTGCCAAGGACTACGAATTAGTAATTATGCACACTAGCACCCCTTCATTAGCTAATGATGTCAAGTGTGCAGAAGCGATAAAAGCCCAAAACCCAGATGTACAAATCGGTTTCGTCGGCGCACACGTCGCAGTATTACCACAGGAAACTTTACAGGAAAACCCAGTTATTGACTTTGTATGTCGTAACGAATTTGACTATACCTGTAAAGAACTGGCGGAAGGTTTACCTTGGGATGAAATTAAAGGTTTAAGTTACCGGGATAAATTTGGTAATATTCGCCACAATGAAGAAAGACCTTTAATTCATGACTGGGACGCTATGCCCAGTGTATTGCCAGTTTATGCCAGGGACTTAGATATTAGTAAATATTTTATTGGGTATTTACAACATCCTTACATATCTTTTTATACTGGTCGTGGTTGTCCGGCGAAATGCACTTTTTGTTTATGGCCGCAAACTATTGGTGGTCATTTATACCGCCATAAAACTCCCGACGCAGTGGGAAGAGATATGGAGGAAGCCAAAGCCTTGTTTGGGGACAAGGTACGAGAATACATGTTTGATGATGATACCTTTACTATAGACAAACATCGAGCGATCGCTATTAGCGAACACATGAAACGGTTAAAACTCACTTGGAGTTGCAACGCTCGTGCTAATCTCGATTACGACACCCTAAAAACTTTACGGGATAATGGTTTGCGGTTGTTGTTAGTCGGGTTTGAATCAGGAAATCAAGACATTCTTAACCGCATCAAAAAAGGTATTAAGCTAGAAGTGGCGCGGGAATTTATGAAAAATTGCCACAAGCTAGGAATTACGGTACACGGAACATTTATCATCGGTTTACCCATTGAAACGAAGGAAACCGTCGAAGAAACTATCCGCTTTGCTTGTGAACTTAACCCTCATACTATCCAAGTTTCCATTGCTGCACCCTATCCAGGGACAGAACTGTATGAACAAGCAAAAGCTAACGGGTGGTTTACAAATCAATCTTTAGTAGCTAACTCTGGTATTCAAACCTCGACTTTAGAATATCCTGGTTTGTCCAGTGCGGAAATTGAAGACGCAGTAGAAAAAATGTATCGTCGTTTTTACTTCCGTCCTAAAGCTATTATTCCCATCGTCCGGGAAATGCTCACCGACAGACAAATGTTAGTGCGACGCTTACGAGAAGGTGGAGAGTTTTTCGCTTATCTGAAAGAAAGACGCACCCAAGCAGCAGCACACGCACAGTAAATAGATGGGGGGATGGGGAGATGGGGAGATGGGGAGAGGGGAGAATCTTTTTTCTTTCTCTGCGTCCTGTATCCTTATTACCCAGTACCCCGTACCCAATACCCCATACCCAATACCCTATGTCTAAAACCCGTTTTGCAATTATTAATGCTGATGATTTTGGCTTTTCTCATGGCGTAAATACAGCAATTATCAAGGCGCACCAAGAGGGAATATTAACCAGCACTAGCTTAATGGTATCAGGTGAAGCAGCAGAAGAGGCGATCGCCCTAGCCAAATCTCACCCTAGTTTAGCTGTCGGTTTACACCTCGTCCTAGTCTGCGGTCGTTCAGTTCTCCCCCCAGAAAATATACCGCACCTAGTTGATGCACAAGGTAATTTTTCTAACAGTGCCTTTCAAGCCGGTTTAAAATACCAATTTAATAGTAAAACACGGGAAGAATTAAAACTAGAAATTCGCGCACAACTGCAAAAATTCCGTGAATCTGGTTTACCGCTTTCCCACGTTGACGGACATTTGCATTTACACGTTCATCCTGTGATATTAAATATATTAGCAGAATTAGCACCAGAATACAACATTAAATATATTCGTTTACCTTGTGAAGAATTAAATAAAACTCTAAAAATTAAACGGGATAATTTAGTTAATAAAATAATCTGGTCTATAGTCTTTGGACAACTGCGAAGTTACGGTGAAAAAGTCTTAAAGTCACATCACATCAATTTTACTCAAAAAGTCTACGGTTTACTACAAACCAGCAGCATGACAGAAGATTATTTACTAGCTTTAATTCCCCAAATCGAAGCAGAATTAAGCGAAATTTATTCTCATCCTGCAATTATTAATCCTGGTGAACCTTTAAATAGTCCCATCGGTTCAGGTGAAAAGGAATTAGCAGCTTTGTTAAGTTTAAAGGTACGGGAAGTTTTTAAAAGCAACAATTTTGAGTTAATTAACTATTCTAGTTTGGAAGATAAAATTAGGAAGGAATGAAGTACCAGGCGATTGGAAATCGCGGCTACACAAGCGAAGTCCACCTGCGCGGACTGTATATAGCCTGCGGAGGCAGGCTTTGTTTGTATAGCCCCACCCTTCTAGGGTGAGGGTATTCGCCAAAATGAGATGCACCCAAGAAAGAAAAGAGATACCGTACTAATTTTTATGAACTAACCCTTGAAATCAATTAGCCTTCGGCAACGCTACGCATAACTTGCTTTCCCGTAGGGGTACGGGCTAAAAACTAAAGTCATCTGAAAGATGACTAAAACTGATTTTTAAACCGTTTTAACGATTTTCAGCTTTAAGCCGGAAATTGATTTCACGGCTTACAAATTTTGAATTTATCACACTGCTGTTTGCATAAAGTCTACGTCCCAACCCTACAAAAATTCAATTAATATTGTTTACCATCAGGGGAGCGGTAGAACCAATTTTACTTAATAAAAGTTAAGTGTAGAGACGCTGTAGGCAACGTCTCTAATTAAAGTGAGATAAACCAAAATCTAAGTCGGATTTACAGAGTATTTCTTTAAATCTTCTAGAGAACAAACTTCCAAAGCCCTAGCATGAGTGGCTTCCAGCACGACAGGAGGGGCAACACCAGCTTCTAGGGCTTCTTGCCAACGGGCAGCACACAAACACCATTTATCCCCTGGTTTTAGCCCAGGAAAGTTAAAATGAGGGGCTGGTGTACTTAAATCGTTGCCTCGCGCTTTGGTAAACTGCAAAAATTCTGCTGTCACTTCCGCACAAACTACGTGCATCCCAAAATCTTGCCCCCCTGTTTGACAAAATCCATCTCGATAAAAACCAGTCATGGGGGAAGTACAGCAAAGTTCTAATTTTGTCCCTAATACGTTTGTTGCCTCTGTCATAAACATTTTTCCCAATATGCAGGTGTTGTTAAAAAATGTAACTGATTTTTGGCAAATTAGACTGTTAATGCTGTGGTCTGTTAATCACACTAGCGATCGCACTGACTAAATCTTCTGGCATTACTGGCTTAGAAACATGTAATTGAAAACCTGCTGCCGTTGCCTTATTCCGATCGTATTCTCCTGCATAAGCAGTTAAGGCGATCGCTGGAATTGTGCCACCTCTTTCTGCTGTCCAAGTTCTCACCCGTCGCATTAAAGTATATCCGTCCATTTCTGGCATACTAATATCACTTACTAGCACATCAGTTTTTTCTTGGGCTAAAATTTGTAGAGCCTCAGAGGCTGAACCAACAGTTTTTACTTCTGCACCATCTTGTTCTAAGACAAAAGCAATAAAATCTCTAGAATCAGCATCATCGTCTACAACTAAAACCTGTACACCATTTAGGGGTAAGGATTGATTACTGGACAATAAAGAAGGTCCTTTGTATTCTTTCATGCAAGGAACATTATCTTTAATTAATGGTAATCTTACAGTAAATATTGCTCCCTGATCTATCCCAGAACTAGCAGCTGTAATCGATCCACCATGCATTTCTACAATATTTTTGACAATTGCTAGTCCTAAACCCAAGCCACCAAATTTTCTCGTTGAACTGCTATCTGCTTGGCGAAAATAATCAAAGACGTAAGGTAAAAATTCAGCACTAATTCCCTGTCCGGTATCGCTGACTGTAATTTGAGCATTATCGTCAACTTCTTCTAGTTTGATTTCTACTTTTCCGCTTTTGGGTGTAAATTTCACAGCATTTGAGAGCAGATTCCAAAATATTTGTTGTAAGCGTGTAGCATCACCCAATACCCTCACTGGATCTGTAGGCAAAATCGCTTTGACTTCAATTGATTTACTTTCTGCTGCTAATTTGACTGTTTCGATTGCCAAGGAAATTACAACCTGTAGGTTGACTTTAGTATTATTGAGAATTAATTTCCCCTGCAAAATTCGAGAAACATCAAGTAAGTCTTCTATTAACTGAGCTTGTAATTTAGCATTCCGCTCAATTGTTACCAATGCCTGAGATGTTTTCTGCTGATCAAATTGGTAAATTTGTAACAGTCTAGCCCAACCTAAAATCGCATTTAATGGCGTGCGTAATTCATGGGACAGCACAGCCAAAAATTCATCTTTTATTTTATTTGCTGTTTCTGCTTTTTCCCTAGCTGCCTGTTCTAATTCCAACAAATGAGCGCGTTCTTGTTGGATTTGTTTTTGTTCATCAATATCTGTACAAGTACCAATCCATTTTACTATCTTACCCTGCTGGTCTTTAAGTGGCAGCCCCCTCGCTAAAAGCCACCGATAAGAACCATTAACAGCCCATTTTAAACGATATTCAATTTCGTAAATATTCCCACTTTCAACAGTATTGAGCCATGTTTCTAGAGTCCCTTCTAAATCATGAGGATGCAGTACAGCTAACCAACCGTAACCCAAAGATTGCTCTACGGTTAATCCTGTATATTCACACCAATTTTTGTTAAAGAAATCAGTTTCTCCATTAGGATCACTTGTCCAAACAAGTTGGGGAATTGCGTTAATTAAACAACGATAACGTTCTTCGCTTTGGCACAAAACTTCAAAAAGGCGCTGACGTTCAGCAATCTCTAACTGTAATTGCTCATTAGTTTGAGTAATTTCTTGAGTGCGGAGTGCTACCAAATCTTCCAAATGATTTTGATATGTTCTTAATTCACTTTCTACTTTTAATCTTTCAGCTATTTGTGTTTGTAGTTGCTGATTTGTTTGTCGCAGTTGTTCAGGACTTGGTAAAGCCAATGCTTGTGGAACTAAGGGTACAAGTTCTATAGCAGTAACAAAAGAAACTATAGCTGTGAGGGCTTTGATCAACCCTGAAAGCCAATAAGTAGGATACCAAAGTGTCCAAATCTGTAGAAGGTGAGTAGTACCACAGGCGACTATAAAGGCACTAAATAAGAGAAAAATCCAATAAAAAGGTAAGTCTTTACGCTTACGAACAAAATAAAACAGAGTAGCAGGAATTGAGTAATAAGATAGGGCAATTATGGCATCAGATATAAGATGAAGTGCGACTAAATCAGTTTTCCAAAGATAGCAGTGTCCATGTGGGATAAATGGCCCTGAACTAACAAAACTAGTCAAAAATTCTAACATAGTGTGCTTAAGGTAGGCTTTGTTTACTTTGCCTAGCTAGAACTGCTAACTCAGTCCCAATTCTACAGAATATTCATCCAATTTTTTTTCATTCTTCTGACTTGAAGAAAAGTAGTTATGCTGTAGTTTTTGGCGAATCATTCTTACAGGAAAGCAAGGCTAGTTATAGTGTCCCATAGAGAAAATTGGACGGAATAAATTGGGATATTATCATGGGTGATAATGTAGGCAGTTCATATCGGCTACTTTTTATTTAGTAGCAGTAAGGTAAAAATTTTGTGCAAATTTTTTTTACTTTAATCAATTGCTAGGATATTTGTGCTAAAATGTGCTTTGTAATAAGTAAAAGTGCATTGTAGTAAGCTTACGAACATCGAGATTTTATTATTAATTCCATTTTAAGATAAAAAAGATATTAAGGAGGCAAATTGCCTTGAGCATTCAAAAAAGCTTTTACTTAACTAAGTGGTTAAAAATATTTGTTTTTGACAATAGTGATATTTGCTGTAGCACGCAGCCCAGAATTCAAGTTTTGACTAGGAGTCAAATGTACTTTACAAAATTTGCGATCGCGCTGGGTTTGGCTTATCATATTCAATTTTGCCATAATCGAGTTTAATAATTCGATTAGCTAGATGAAAATAGCGATCGTCATGACTAATTACTAGCACTGTTTTACCTTGTTTTCGTAGTTCGGGTAGTAATTCAGTATAAAATATATCTTTAAATACTGGGTCTTGATCAGCAGCCCACTCATCAAATAGATAAATCGGACGATTTTCTAAATATGCTGTTAGTAAAGCTAGTCGTTTGCGTTGTCCCTGTGATAAAGCAATGGTAGATAGTTGTCCATGTTCTACTTTGACTTTATGGTCAATTTGCAGTCGTTTCAGATATTTTTCTGCCATAATATCTATGTTACTATTTTCTAAACCTAGCAGTTCTTCAAATAGATAAAAATCTGCAAAGATGACAGAAAAGTGCTGCCGATACCATTCGCGGTTTTGTTCATCAATTAATTCTCCATCCAAATATATTTCTCCTGCTTCGGGAATGTAAAGACCAGTTATTAATTTAGCGAGAGATGATTTACCGCTACCATTACCACCCACAATAAAAACTATTTCTTCTGGATACAATATGAGATTAATTGGTCCTAAAGTAAAGCTTTTATCTTCTTGGTTGGTAAAATAAGTATGGGTAACATTTTTAATTTCTATGTTGTACCAATTAGTATGAAAATTAGCTGGTGTATTAGGAACTTCTGAGCGATTAGCTAGAGATAGACCCAATGATTCTATTTTTTGTAAGGCGACATTAGCTTTACTTAATAAAGGTAAATTATTGACAATATTATCCATCGGCAACATTAAATAAGTAAAAGTCAGAATGTAGCCAGAAAGAGTTTGAGTATTAATCGTGAGGATATGGGGAAGAATAAAAAGAATAAAACCAATGGCAAAGAAAAATATAAATTTTCCCCAAGTAGTGGTGGTAGCAAATAGGGTTAAACCTTCAATATTATGACGACGAAATAAACTAGCAGTGGCTTCTAAGTATTTAGTTAAAAATACTTGACGGCGTTGATAATGTAATTTTAATTCTTTGATGCCTGTAGTAATTGTACTAAAGTGTTTATATAGTAAATCTTGGTCTTCTCGTGCTAGTGCTAATAGTTTTTCACCTCTATCCATCAGCCATTTACAACTACCAATAGCCACAATCATTAATATACAAACGAGTAAGAATACTAACCATGATAGCCAAGTAATATAAACTAAACAACCTAATACCATCGATAAGTCAATACAAATAAATGGTAAGACATAGACGGCGTTAGCAACTGTTTGTACATCTTCAGTTAATGTAGCTAATAAGCGTGAATTTCCTAACTGTTCCAAATGGCTTAGTTCTGAAGAGAGAATTTGTCTACTTAGACGCAACCTGAGTTGTAAAATAGCATTTTGAGATAAACGAATTAACATAACTTGAGAAATAATGCCGGTAATTAAAGCGATAATTACTAAACCGACAAAACTCCAAGCCATAATAGGTGGAGGTAGGATGTTACTATGACTATTACTGCTACTAATTAAGGCGATTAAACCAGCACTACTACCACCACTTAAAAAGCCTGTGATAATGGTCGTTGCAACCATTATCCAAGATGAACTGAACAGAAAACTAATTAACTTCATTTTACATAATTCCTAGCTTGGATTTGATTGTCGCTGCGGAGAGGATCAACTAATATCCGAAAATTCTGATTTTTACTATTAACTCATATCTCGCACCAGCTAACAAAATTTATCCCCATATTCTCTAATTTAGAAAAGTTTAGCCTATTTGTGTAAGTCAAATAAATTTTTATTGGCTTTTGCTTTTCGCACAACTTGACTTAAGCACCAATTTAGACTTAAGCTCGACTGCGGGGAGAGTGAGCTTTGGCTAATGATGATCATTAAAATTCTGCTACTAGTTCTCTGTTTCTCGGCTATTTTATTTTACATCTGTGGGATTTATGCAGCACTCGCCTTTTCTGTCACCTCTACCAACTCCTGTAGTAGTGAATACCATCCCCCTGTCACTATCCTCAAGCCATTGTCTGGGGTAGAAACTGATACTTACGCAAATCTCGCTTCCTTTTGTCAACAGCATTACCCAAAATATCAGATTATCTTCAGTGTACGCGATCGCCAAGATCCAGTGATTGCAGTAGTGGAAAAACTGAAGCAGCAGTTTCCAGCAGTAGATATGGAGTTGGTGGTCAGCGATCGCCTAATTGGGGCAAACTTAAAAGTGAGTAATTTAGCTAATGGGCTGGGTGCGGCTAAATATGACATTCTGATTATTGCCGATAGTGATATTAGCGTGGGTGAAGACTATTTGCAACATGTTGTCCAGCCATTGCAAGATCAGAAGGTGGGGGTAGTTACCTGTTTATATCGTTCCACAGCTAAAGGTTTAGCGGCAACTTTTGAGGCTTTGGGGACTGCTAGCGACTTTCACGCAGGAGTTTTAGTCAGTCGCTTGCTGGAGGGGGTAAAATTTGCCTTTGGTTCAACGATCGCCATTCGCCGTCAAGTGTTAGAACAGATAGGAGGATTTGCAGCGATCGCTAATTACTTGGCTGATGACTATCAACTCGGTTATTTACCCAGCCAAGCGGGTTACAAAGTCATTCTTTCCGACTACATAGTAAATCACCATCTTGCCAAAACTAGTTTAGCAGATTGTGGCGATCGACAAATTCGTTGGGCGCGGTGTATTCGTGTTTCTCGTCCCGGTGGTTATTGGGGATTATTGTTTACTTTTGGTACAGTTTACAGTTTACTACTGGTAATTTTTACTGGTGGTGCATGGTTTGCTTGGTTAGTATTAGCAGTAACTTGGGGAATGCGATTGCTAATGGGTTGGATAGTGGGAGTGAAAATATTAGCTGATCCAGTGGTGCGAAAATTCTTTTGGTTGATTCCCCTGCGGGATATAATCTATTTTTTAATTTGGTGTTGTGGGTTTGTAGGTAATAAAATTCAATGGCGGGGACAACAACTAAAATTGGTTAAAGGTGGGAAGTTAGAAATGATATAATAAACTCAATAATTATACTATATCCTTTTTATAAATATCTCAAAATAGTATTAAAAATAACCTCTTTTTAAGACATCATCTTCATTGACTGTATCAGGAAAGCACTCATTTAAATGAAACAATAATCTTTGGAAAGAATCTATATTCAGTGGATACTGTTGAAGTAAATTTACATAAAACTCTCGATAATTTTGTCTACCTTGAGCCGTACTAAAATTAGTTCTAATATTAGAGGGTATTCTTTTAGCTTTTCTTAAAACAATAACTTCATCTATAGGAGTTAGCTTAGTATTAATCGGAGTCATATCTAGCCATTCACATATTATTATATACTTGCAGCCTGATACTGATTTTTTTAATTCACTAGCAGTTTGAGATGCTTCTTGAAACATTGTTTTATCCAAATTTGTTTTAATTTCTGTAGCAAAATAAGAAACATTGATATCAACCGAGAATATATCTGGTGTAGGAGGATTTTCTGTAATATTTATTTTATATGCCTTAGTTACTGCAAAATCCTGATCCTTAGTTTTAATGAAAGCACCACCATCGGATAAAGCAATAAAAGGAGATTCAAAACTTAAACCTGCAAAAGATTTTCTAGAACCACATTCAATATTAGTGAGTCTAGCAAAACCAGGAACCAATCTTTGATCAAACAGCCTGGGTAAAAACTCTTCAATAATAGAGTTATCAAGTTTTAATTGACCTTTTTGTCGGTACAAAAAATCATCTGGAGAATCAAAAATAAATTCTAAATCAATAAAATTTTTGTATTCATTTAATTTATCTACCATGAATTTTAAAAGAGCATCACCTGTTAACTGTGTATTCTCTAAATCAGCTATCCAATTTTCATATTTTTTAATAGCCTTTTCTAAGTGTGGTTTATCTTGAGATGGTAATTTCTTATTATCTAAAAGACTTTTAAGTTTATCACCATGTACCTGTGATTTTTGAACTTTAATCATTAGTTTATAGTTTATAGCTTAAACTTTAGAGACTAGTTTTTCTTGTTGAGAACAAAAGGACTTATATAGAGTATCATATATGGGTGGAATTTCCAAGTTTAACTTTGGAGAAACTACTACTTTATCAGCATAATTTATAGCTTGTTCAATATCTTTTTTAACTTCTTGATTTTGGCATATAGCGTTTTTTAATGACCAAATACCAATAGAACGAGCTAGTTTTAGATAATCACAGTCAGGTTGAAGACTAATTGAAAGTGTCAAAATATCTTCATATATCTTTTCTCCAAAACGATTGGTAAAACAACGTTCCTGCCATTTTTCTATTTTCAATCCCGCACAACCTGTAGCCACCATTGCTAATAAATAACTATTTTGAAAATTCACACCACGCACTGATGAAGTCCTACCCACAACAATAATTACTTTTCCCTTTTGGTGTAAAACCTGACGCATTTCTATAAAAACCATACACATATCCATACAGTATTGAATAACTGTCAGAAAGCGATTTACACGATGTTTTCTGTTGGCACCAATTTCGGAAACTGCTACTTGTAAAGGTTGCCAATTTAAAAATTCTAAAGCTTTACGATAATTTTGATGATAATTGAATACATTTATATAAGGTGGAGAAGTAACAATTAAGTCAAAACTAGATGGAGGAAGGTTTAAATAACGAGCATCACTTAATAAAGAAGAAAGTGGAATATGAGTATAAGGGAGTGTTTTGATAATTTCTAAAACGGTGTTGAGAGATTTAAAGAATTTCTGGGCTGTGGTATTTTCTGAGTTACTCATAGCTATCATTATCGATATAGTAGCTATTAAATAGGTAAAATATGACTTTTGACAATCTTGATAGAAATTCAATAACTGTTCTGTCAAAATGCCTTTATTTGGGTATAGTAATGCAAACAATCCTGTATTTTCTTGCCAACCAATATTTTTATGAGCTAAATTACAGACTTTAGTTAATATATTTTCTCTTTCCATCTTATTTAAGCTGCAAAAATTGATGATGGAAGAGAATAAATGTGCTGCTGGATTAATATCTATTCCGTAACAAGATAGGTTAAGTCGTGCAGATTCGTATAAAGTCGTACCACTACCACAAAAAGGATCTAAAATACAGTAACCTGGTTGGGTATTTTCCTTTAAAATATACTCAATTAGTTGAGGTGAAAATTGTCCACGCCAAGGGAAAAGGCTAGTACGGGTCTTTTTTTGAATATTTAATATAGATTGGGTGTTGAGGTCATTTTCTTTGGGAATACTAGAAATGTAAGAGATTATTTCTTGAATATCAGATTGTTGAATCAATTTAATATAGTCCTTTTGGGAAAAATGGAAATAATTAATTTTGTGATCACTATTATATATTCTAAAATTTGATAATAGCATTAATAAAATTAAAAGTATACAGAGCTTACACATTGATGGAAAAAATTTGTTTTGATTCCCATCTAGTGTAAGTTCTATATTACGGATAATCTTAATTTCTGCCAAAAACAGTTGTTAGAGAACGAGCGATATTTTGCGGCTGCATGGCATCCATTGCGGCGGTTGGTTCATAACCACAATGCACCATACAGTCTGCACATTTGGGATTGCCGCTTGCACGTCCGTACTTACTCCAATCAGTGTTATCTAACAACTCTTGGAAGGTTTTGTAATGTCCTTCATTTAATAAATAACAGGGTTTTTGCCAACCTAAAACACTGTAACTTGGACTTCCCCAAGGTGTACATTCATAGTCTTTTTCACCAATCAGAAAGTCTAAAAATAACGGGTTGTGGTTAAAATTCCAATTTTTTTGTTTGGCGGTATAAGGTGCAAGAACTTCTCTAAATAAAGCGCGGGTTTGTTCACGTTTGAGGAAATGATCTTGATCTGGCGCCCATTCGTAACTGTAACCAGGAGAAATCATCATACCGTCAATATTCAAGGTTTCCAGAAAATCGAAAAACTCTTGCATTTCTTTGGGGTCGCAACCTTCAAAAATTGTTGTGTTGGTTGTTACCCGGAAACCTTTTGCTTTTGCAGCTTTAATGGCTTGAACGGCGGTATCAAATACACCTTTTCTATCTACACATTTATCATGCCATTCTTTTAAACCATCTAAATGAACGCTAAATGTTAAATAGGGAGATGGTTGAAATTTGTGCAAACTCTTTTCTAGTAAAATACCGTTGGTGCAAAGGTAAACATATTTTTTTCTGGCTACTAATCCCTTGACAATTTCATCAATTTGGGGATGTAACAA
>DATGXQ010000635.1:0-12515 GCA_035298905.1 Nostocaceae cyanobacterium
GATTCAGAATTCAGAATTCAGAATTAAAAAGACTTTAAGAGTCAAGCTGACTGAGATTCTCCAAATATCACTACTATCGATTCCTCTTTTGGTAACTATTCTGGCTCCTGACTCCTGAATTCTTACGGAATTTTTATTATGTCTCAAATTCAACATATGGTTTTACTAAAATTTAAACCAGAAACCTCTGCTGACAAAATTGCCGACATATTTAGAGATTTAGAAGAATTAAAAGGAGTGATTCCTGGTATAACTTACTTTTCTGGTGGTGCATACTCCAGTAATAAAGGATTAAATAAAGATTATACTCACGGCTTTTTAATGACTTTTGAAAGTGCTACTGCCCGTGATGCCTATGTACCTCATCCTGCTCACGAAAAAGTCAAAGCCGAAATTTTAACTTGTATTGATGACGTGATAGCGTTTGATATTGAAGCTTAGAAAAGTATCAAAATTTTGTCTAAATCATCGTCATCACACAAATAAATAATGCCTCAGTCCATTCCACTACTGCACCATAGGTATCACCTGTATGTCCACCTAATTTGTAATTAAACCAAGCAGCTACACAAAAGGCGATCGCACTTCCACCAATAGCCATCGCCATAGCAAAAATTAGATTCTGGGGATTAATTAACCAACTAATTACGCTTAAACAAATTAGTACAAAAAATCCTGGTAACAAATCTATATAAGACTGCAACGCCTGTTTATGTATAGCACCTTTACCTGTAGCTTTTAAATAAGGGTAAATAAGAATAGCTAGTTGTTGTCCCCATCTTCCCCAGCCATAAGCGGCCATTAATACTAAATAGCGGTTTGTTGATAAATCAGTGAGGGCAGTAGTTTTTAATAATATTATGGCGATCGCGGCCATTGCCCCAAATGCACCTGTTACACTATCTGCCATTACCTCTAATCTTTTTTCTGGATTTGTCACTGCTAAACCATCGGCTGTATCCATTGCCCCATCTAAATGTAACCCGCCAGTAATCCCTATTCCCCCTACTACCACCAAAGCACTACGTGTTAACAAAGGCACATTTAAATAATTCAGCAACGTATCCCCTAAACCCAAAATTCCCCCAATCATCACCCCAACTATTGGTGCAAAATAAGCTACTCGCTGGAACTCTAGCCCAGGAATGTAGGGTAAGGGAATAGCTGTATAAAAGATAATTGCAGCTACTAAGTCTAATAGTTGCCTTCTCCACCACTGAATAAAAATTGTCATATTTAACACAAAAGTTAAAAAAAAATGACACCACTAAAACTTTCAGCATCGAGATTGTAAAGTTTTGAAGAAGATTAGTAGTGATTATTGCCATCTACAAAAAAATTTGTTATGGACTTAATCAGAGTAATCATGGGGCAAAATGACTAGAAAAGGCTTAATGTCAAGGGTTACAGGTTATGCAGTTATAATTTTATCAGTAATTTTTCCCAACAGATTAAATGTAAAAATTTGAACAAATAAAACACTTGATCAAGCAACTTGAAATAAAATCAGGTCATCAGCAAAAATTTTCTACTAAAAAAAAATAAGTTACTGCAAATTGTTAGACGATCACACCACAAAATTGATATTTTGGAAATGTAGGGATTTCACCAGCTAACTGGCTGTACCTTCACACACTCCCTAATGTAGATATTTCCCTATGAGTCACCATCTACCCAACACCAAGCTACCAGCTCCATGCATTGTAAATACGGGCATTATTGTGAATAAGCTCGACATCCGGCGCTTACTGACGGATTTAGGTCGAGTCCGCTACATCTACATCCAAGATGACAAGCTATTGAGCGAGGGTGAAGGGGATGTGATGGAAGTATTCGGTAATCCAGAAAGGTCTACCCTAGTAGCCAATAATGCACTGTACTTAAACGTTTACAGTTTTGACTATTTAGAACTCAAACAATCAGCACAACAAGAAACCTACTTTGACTTAGTGCAAGAAGGTGTTTGTTTACGGCTGATTCCCCTATCTACACCGTTTCAAGAACGACGCGATCGCTGTTTAAATGCCACGGCGATCGAGGCGATGATGGATCAGGTGTTATCCGCTAAATGGGATGCAGAAATGGACGATGACGGCTATTGTTTCTAACGGCAAAATCATACACCTTCTTCCCCAGAGTAGTTTGCAGGGTTTTACCCCTTTGGAGGAGATGAAGAGCTTTAAGAGCTTGAGGAGATGAGGAAGAAGTAATTTTCTTACCCCATACCCCATACCCCCAAATGTTATCTTGAGGAAGAAATTTAGCCAAATAGCCTAATCTTTGCCTTGAGTGCCAACTTTTCTTTTCAAAGTCTAGCTACCTGTAGTCAAACCAAAGCTAGAGCAGGTGTATTTCACACTCCTCATGGAATTGTAGAAACCCCCAGATTTATGCCCGTGGGAACACTGGCAAATGTGAAAACTATCACCCCCTCCCAGCTCAAAGACACGGGGGCGCAGATGGTTTTATCTAATACTTATCATTTACACCTGCAACCAGGAGAAGCGATCGTTTCTGGTGGCGGAGGACTACATAAATTCATGGGTTGGAATGGCCCGATGCTCACTGATTCCGGTGGGTTTCAGGTTTTCAGCCTTAGTGAAATGCGAAAAATTACAGAAGAAGGTGTAACTTTTCGCTCACCACATGATGGACAAATTATTAAATTTACACCAGAACGCTCAATAGAAATTCAAAATATTTTAGGGGCAGATGTGATCATGGCATTTGATGAATGTCCCCCCTATCCTGCTACCCGTCAAGAGGTAGAATTAGCAGTTGAGCGCACTTACCGTTGGCTGGAAAGGTGTATTAATGCCCATCAACGCCCAGACCAAGCTTTGTTTCCGATTGTGCAGGGTGGTGTGTATTTAGACTTACGCTGCCGTGCCGCAACGGAATTAAGTAAGCTGGATATGCCTGGATTTGCTATTGGTGGTGTGAGTGTGGGTGAACCACCAGAATTAATGGCGCAAATCGTCCAAGTTACAGCCCCATTATTACCAGCAAATAAACCCCGTTACTTAATGGGTGTGGGAACTTATCGAGAAATGGCGATCGCTATTGCTTCTGGTGTAGATTTATTCGATTGTGTAATTCCTACCCGTTGGGCTAGACATGGGACAGCGATCGTCCAAGGGGAAAGATGGAATCTCAAAAACGCCAAATTTCGGGAAGACTTCACCCCCTTAGATGAAACATGCCCCTGTTACACCTGCCAAAATTTTACCCGTGCCTATATTTCCCATTTAGTGCGATCGCAGGAAATCTTAGCTTATACCCTCTTAACAATTCATAACATTACGGAATTAATTCGCTTTACCCAAAAAATCCGTGAATCTATCTTGAGCGATCGCTTTGTCCAAGACTTCGGCCACTGGCTTACCCCCGCAGATGAGGAGATGGAAAAATGAGGGGGAGATGGGGAGAGGGGAGAATTTTTCTGTCTTTCTCCGCGTCAGAGCATCTCCGTGTCCCCGTGTCAGAGCGTCAGAGCGTCCCCGTGTCTTTTTTCCCAATCCCCAATCCCCAAACCATGTTAAGATACTTCTCAAACATTAAAGCTGTGTTGGATTAATTGGATTAACAAAATCATGGAAGCAGCATTACTATTAGCAAAATTGCCCGAAGCTTATCAAATTTTTGACCCCTTGGTAGATGTTCTCCCTGTAATTCCCGTTTTCTTTTTGTTGCTTGCTTTCGTATGGCAAGCTGCTGTGGGCTTCAGATAAGTTAATCTACCATCAATCAACGGGACAGGTAGTATATACCTGTCCTATTTTTTATCTTTATTTTTTTGAAAAATTGATATTTCTTAATATGTTGTAATAAATTAAAATACTTGAATAAGATAGTCAAGGCCAAAGCCACAGTCAACGAGGGATTAGCTATGGGAAACATCAAATTTGTCAAAGAGAATAAAGAGGTGATAGCAGCAGATGGTGCTAACCTCCGACTCAAAGCCCTAGAAAACGGCGTAGATATCTATAAATTCTTTGGAAAAATGACCAATTGTGGTGGTTATGGTCAGTGTGCGACTTGCGTTGTGGAAATTGCCGAAGGGTTAGAAAATCTCTCTCCCCGTACAGAAGTAGAAAACCGAAAATTCCGCAAAAAACCCGATAATTATCGTCTAGCCTGTCAAACATTAGTCAACGGCCCTGTTAGTGTCATCACCAAACCCTAGTGTCAAGAGGCAGGAGGTAAGAAGGCTGATTTAACAAGTTTGTGAACTTTTCTTACTGGATAGTTATTTCTGTCATGCTGCACTAGTTAAGAAAATTTGGGCTGATACCAATTCACTCAAAGAATGTAACATAAGTAAACCGACAAACCCTGATAAAATCTTACATTCTCAATTTTGAGATTGCGTCGGGACCCTCGCAACGCTTTGCGATTTTGAATTTTGAATTGGTATGATTCTGTCGTCTATGATGCTATTCTAAAGTTGTTGACTGGAAATTTAAGAGAGGCTATCTTGCTATGCAAGTAAATGACCTGGGATTCGTTGCGAGCATTTTGTTCGTACTAGTTCCTGCTGTTTTTTTAATTATTCTTTACATCCAAACTGCCAGCCGTGAAGGTAAAAAAGGATAATTGATACTTTTTACATCACAAAAAAGCCCCTGCAATTATTATGTAGGGGTTTTTACTTGTTGGGATATTGGTGATTGGGTATTGGGTCAGAATTATATTTTCCCAGTCACCAGTCACCAGTCACCAATCACTAAGCAACTGTCCGCGCTAACAACACAGGACAAGTGGCATTAACACGCACATAGTCAGATAAAGAAGCACCAATTAGTCGATCTAAATCAACAAAACTCTTAGCAATAGATGGACGACGATCTGGAGAACCAATTAATAATAAGTCGATATTTAACTCATCAGCTAATCGACAAATTTCCTCCCCAGGTTTACCACTACTGCTGACACACTTAACTGAGATAGCTTGTCTTTCTACTTCTGCAACCGCTTTTCCCAGAACTGAATCTTTTTCTGGTTTAATTTCCGTTATACCTGATACTTTCCCACCCAAATCTGTATTGATATTAGCCAAAATTAGCTGACCACCTACTACACCACGCAGTAAAAACAGCGCTAATTTTAAACAATTTTGAGCAGCTTCAGAATTATCGATCGCCACCATGATGCGCTTGATTTTCTTGACATAAATATCATCTTTCACCAGCAACATTGGGCGAGAAGACAATTGGAAAACATACTGACTAACTGAGTTAGCTAAAATCGATTGTAGCCGCTTGAGTCCTCGTGAACCCATAATAATTAAATCAGCTTCAATTTCATCCGCTACTTGGCATACTACATCTTTAGGATCACCTTGCCGCAAAATTGAAGAAACTTGGCTAGGATCTAGATTTAAAGATTGAATAGCATTAGCCAGTATTTTACCACCTTCTTCCCACTTTTCGGTCATTGCCGTCGCAGTAGTTTGGGGACTAACCACATGCAAAACTGTAACTTTTGCACCTTGGATAGAAGGCATCTCTTTCAAGCTTTTGAGCATTTCCTCTGCATGTCCCAGTCCAGAGACAGCTAACAAAATTTTTTCTATCATCTCAGGTAATCCTTGTAAAGTTTTCTTTGGTGTTGCTACTAATAAATAGCTGAAAACAGTTTTCACTGCTCGTAGAATCACCTAGCCAGCAAAGGAACATAAATAAACTTTAGTTACTAGCTATTAGTCATACTCATCCAAGTTGAGGATTGAGAGCAAAAGACTAATAAATCTTTAAGTTTATTTACACCTAATTACTTAAAGTTTCAACTAGGTTGCTCGTAATTCAAGCATACACTCAATTTTGCCGGAATTGCTTCACAAAATATGATGTTATTGATTATTTGTAATCTATATTCATTTTTTTTAATTAGAATAAGGTTAAGTATTGTAAAGAATTTACCTGAGATAAATCAATAATTATTTCTGTACAGGAGTAACATCAGCAACTCTCATTTTTTTCTGATAAATTTTACTTTTTATTGATAGAAGTCACGTTTATATATAATTATAGTACTGCTTACCAAACACTCTTCCCAGAAGTGAAAATTTACGAAGCATTCAAACGGTTACACCTGGGAATGACCACAGAAATTCAAAATAAGAACTGACCAGCAACAGCTAAAGCTGTAGGGCTAAATAATCAGAAAACCCATAGGATTAAACATTAGTTATTTAGTGATCGAGTTAGATTGTTTTTTGATCCTCAGTTCACAATTGGGAAAAAAGCAGAGACAAACTACAGCAGGGAACAGGATTGAAAGTCTTTTATAGCAATCCGATCTGAGTTGTGAACTGACTTTTGGAAAAAGGGAACTCTTAACAGGGAACAGGTAGCGTTCATAAATGATTTAGGATTGCTGTAAGATTTGAGCTATGGCAAGATTTTATTGTTATAAACACATTTAATCATATAAAGACCTAACATTGCAAATATTGAAACAATAAATATCAGCTTAATAGTAAGCTTAAGCAATGCAAAATGCAAAATTAAAAATCAATAAACTTAACCTTAATCAGAATTTAAATTAGTAATAGTACGCAAAGTTCCAGCGTAAACGTTACTTGTAAGTAAAAATACTGTTTTTGCGCTTGTTCTCATCCAAAATACGGTAAAATACAAACGAGTGAAAATACTAAACTTTCTATTTCCCTATTACTAAGTACCAAAATTGACTTTACATATTCGCAGGTTAACTGAGATAATGGTATTATTGTCTACAAGTTAATAAGCCAATGACATCCCACAGCCGACTGTCAAAATTTTTTGTTTCCCTATCCTTACCAGTCGTCATAGGTGCTAACTTAACTCCTCCTGTTTTGGCACAAACTACCCCCGTTTCCTCCATCGGCAATAGCGTGACATTTACATGCAATGATAGTGAAGCCACTATCAAAGCCAAAAATGGCCCTAGAGTGACCGTTGGAAAATCCACGATCTATATCGGCTATCAGCAAGTATCATCGATCAACAAAGATCCACGCATAATTCGCTTTGATAGCGGTGTGAAAAAATGGTGTCGGAGTGACTATGAAACCACTTTGGACGATGGCACCGGCTACGGCTTAATTTGGGATGGAGGAAGCGTTTTATACGGAGTTTTCTCCGCCACAGGTTCTCAGACAGGAAATGATTTTCGCCGCTTTACCAGTGGCCGTTGGTTAACTAGTTATGGTAGCGGTGGCGGACCAAAAGTAGCAATTATTGCCCGCATTAATCCAACTAACGGTGATGTTAGTTATGCCACTTTCTTATCTGCCAAAAAAACAAGTGATGGTAAAACTAACTCTTTATCTGTTAAAGCCCTATCATGGAATGGTTCAGCTTTGACAGTCCGATCAGATTCTTGGTGGTCTCCTCGTCGTCCTGACACTAATTCCATGACTTGTACAGGTACATCACCTTTTAGCTATACAGTCGTGTTTACCGGTGATTTAACAAAAGTCAGTTCTGCTTCAGCTGTGAATTGTAAATAAAGCAAAAATCTGTCAAAACTTAGCTTTTGAAGCTTCTGTTAATGCGATCGCCTCGTGAGAATCGGTTTAAACTGGCTTTTTCCAACACTCAGGGTATCGACACAGAAGTTACGATGGCGTAGGCGATCGCCTTCTTAAGAAGGTAAAATAGACAGTAAGTTAGGTTTTCCGCAAATTGATCATCTTAATCACGGGTGTTTCTGGTTCAGGTAAAACCACGATCGCTCAACAACTGGCAAAATCATTAAACTGGGAATTTAGAGACGCTGACGATTTTCACAGCACCGCAAACATTGAAAAGATGCGGAGTGGTATTCCTCTGACTGATGCAGATAGAATGCCTTGGTTGCAAACCTTACAAGCCGTAATTAAAGTTTGGTTGAAAGAAAACAAAAATGCGACTTTAGCTTGTTCTGCACTGAAAGCTAGTTATCGTCAAATTCTTTTAATTGATAACCAAATTCAGCTAGTTTACCTCAAAGGTGCTTATGAATTAGTCCAAAAACGTCTGCAAGAACGACAAAATCACTTTATGACTGAAAAACTCCTCCAAAGTCAGTTTAATACTCTTGAGGAGCCAGATAACGCTATTTGTGTTGATATTTCTCAACCACAAGAAGCTATTTTACAACAAATAAAAGCTAGTTTAAGAATTTAGTTTTTAGGTAATTGATAATATCAAAAAGTTTAGACAACCCGAAGCTGATACTAAAAGTTCTATGAAATCTTGAAAAGTCTTAATTGCAAAACGATTCAACTTTCTGTGTAAGGATTCAGAATTCAGAATTCAGAATTAAAAAGACTTTAAGAGTCAAGCTGACTGAAATTCTCCAAATATCACTACTATCGATTCCTCTTTTGGTAACTATTCTGGCTCCTGGCTCCTGGCTCCTGAATTCTTACCTTTCTGTACACACTTTACTTGTGTTCTAAAATTAATACCAAAAAATAAGGGGAAGTAGAAAACCTCCCCCTGTTGACTGTTATTTTGATTTTTATTTTGGTTTTGCTGGTTGTTTTGCTGATTGTTTTGCTGATTTTCTTCCTTGAGTTTCTGTCTAAGCATTTGTCTTTGTTTTTTGAGTTGTCGCTGTCTAGCAGCACCACCTCTACCTTTATTATTTCTCCCTTCTCTGCGGGGAGACTCCCATCTTTTGAGTCGCATAACTTTAACCTTCTCTATTTACTTACTTTTGGCCAGTTTAAATAATTTGGACTGGCATACTACAAATTGTAACTCTAGTTTATTCGCGCGTCAAGTAAAATTTGATTTTATAAAATTGGGTGTTAGTTAACCTTGTCCCTACTTACTGTATAAAGCTTTCACCTATGACAACAATCTGTCACTGACGACAAATAGTTAGTCACTGTACAAATGTACATTATAAATTAATCTTGACTAGTGGGCAGGAGGAGAATCGAACTCCTATGACCGCAAGGTCGCCACATTTTGAGTGTGGTGCGTCTACCAGTTTCGCCACCCGCCCTTGAATGGCACTTTCTTAGTATAGCCTATTTTCAGATTTTGCAATAGGTATTTGAGAAAAAATTTTAGGGAAGATATTTGCTAGTAACTAAACTGACATCAATATCGGAGATTTGGGTACAGCCACTTAAGGCCATAGCTGCTTTTAATTCTGCTTGGAGGATGGCAATGATTTCATCTACTCCTGTTTTGCCGTTGGTAGCTAGTCCCCACAGTACAGGACGACCGACAAGTATAGCTTTAGCACCAAAGGCTAGAGCTTTGAGAATGTCTGTACCTCGACGGATACCGCCATCTAGAAGGACATCAATTTTACCATTGACGGCGGCGACTATTTCCGGTAGGGCATCAAGAGAAGCGATCGCCCCATCTAATTGTCTACCACCATGATTAGAAACAACTATGGCTTTAGCTCCATATTCCACAGCTTTCACAGCATCATCAGCCCGTAAAATCCCTTTGAGTACCACAGGTAAAGGACTCAGAGATTGTAACCATTCCAAATCTTTCCAGGTAACAGCAGGGTTGATTTGTTGGGCAAAATAGGTTAATAAACCAGATTCCTCCTGTTCTTTGGGAATGTTCAGATTAGTAATAGTGGCTAGATTGGCTAAAGATAAACCTGATGGTAAGGTAAAAGCATTGTGTTGGTCTCGCTCTCTTTTTCCTAACACTGGAGCATCTACAGTCACGCACAGAGCTTTGTAACCAGCTGCATAAGCTCGTTCTACGAGGTTACGAGTTAAACCCTGGTCTTTATGAATATAGAGTTGAAACCATTGTAGGGGATAAGAAAAATTTCGCCGGACTGCGGCTACTTCTTCTAAGCTTTTGGTTGCTAAGGTACTTAGTACCATGCCGATACCTGCTTGTGCTGCGGCGGTAGCGGTGGCTATTTCCCCATCAGGATGAGCGAGACATTGAAAAGCCATCGGGGCTATAAGTAGGGGAAAGGAGAGATTTTCCCCCAACACTGTGGTAGATAGGTTAATCTCGCTGACATCAACTAGCATTCGGGGGCGGAGTTTAATTCTATTAAAGGCCGCCCGATTATCCTGTAATGTGATCTCATCCCCTGCCCCACTGCGGTAGTAATCTAACGCCATCGGGGAGAGATACTCTTGTGCTAGTTGTTCGTATGCAAACAGATTGATAGGTTTCATTTACCAATTGCGCCAACCGCCTTGGGGTGCTGTTTCATTTTCATATTTAGCACCGTGTTTGTGCAAGAGGGTTTGATATTCTTTGCTACTAGCCCATCTGTCAATTTCCCTAGCTCGGAGGACTGGTACAGGGTGAGTTAACTGAGCAGTGCGGGCTGCTTTGACCATTTCCCCTAACTCATTGTTACTGATGTCATCATAAGCACGAGCTTGGGCAATGAAAGCATCTAGGTTGAGCTGAGGGGCTAAAGAGGGAGAACCACCTGCTAACTTCATTAATACCGACATCATCACTTTGGGATTTTGAGTGGCAAGTAGTGCGGCGCGATCGCATGTAAACTCTGCACACCTCACCCATTCTAACAACTGGGCTTGCATAGCTTGAGCGAGAAATGCACCAATATTAGGAACAACAGACGCAGCAAGAATTAATAAGTTAACTGGCGTTAAATACACACTATGGTCACACTTGAGATGTCCCAGTTCATGAGCGATAACCGCTTGTGTTTCTTCCGGGGTGAGAATTTCGATTAAAGAGGTATGGACAACAATAAATGGTTGCTTACCCCGCATGGCAAAAGTATAGGCGTTAGGGGCTGGATGTTGACGCACATATAGCTGTGGGGGTTCAATATCGAGGATTTGACAGGCTTCTAACAGTAATTTATGTAAATCCGGTAGTTGCTTTTCACCAACCAAAACACTGGAAGCAATATTTTCTACATAAAAAACCTGCTCTGCTGTTGGTCCCAGCCAGTTACGCACTAGCATATCTAAACCAGGGATTTGCTTTAGAGCATTTGTTGCTTCTAAGTCTAAGGGATGACGGAATGAGTCAGCTTTTAAACCAATCAGGGGTGTTTTTAAAATAGACATTACAATTTAAAAATTACAATTTTATTAACCATGCTACTTAACTATAACCAATATTTTTCAAATTAGCTGTGTGATAGGTATTGCTATCAGGTGTGTCCATCAGTGGCAATACGTGTTAATAGTTACTTGTATATCAGAGTGGCGATCGCATGAAATAGATCCATTAAACTTATTGCTTGTTCTTCTCTAACCACTCCATATAGTCTTCTCCTGCTTCTATCACATCTGCATCCTCGTGTTGCAAGGCTCTTTGAGCTAGTCGATATGTCAGATCACTATCGATTTGGGAATATAGTTGCAATAAGCATCTGTACTCGACATAAGCATCTTGTACAGCATTATTTAATACAGGTTCTACACTTTTTTCAATATTTGCTAAGAGAAAATCCTTTGGTAGAGAAAGTATCACCTGCCAAACGCGATCGACAGAGGCATGATCCACACTGGCTAAATCAACCAAGTCATTAAAAAATGGTAATCTTTTTTCAACATCTAGATATAAAAGTAAGTCCAATGCTGTATCTCTGTCTGATGGGCTTTTCAAAGCTTTTCTCATGACTAATTCTCTATCATTACATTTCTTTAAAAACTCCCATCTGGCTGTATGAAAATCCATTTCAGCTTGGTAGAGTTTTTCCCACAAAGTTAGATCATTTTCTGTTAGTTGTTCTTGTTCCATCATTTTTTGTTACCTGCATATACCCAAGGAAGACTAAGGAATAGTTGACTAAATGTTAAAAACAGCATCCTTTCTACAGGAAAAATTGTATGATGTGTTTCTCCTTGACGACCCCCTACTTCTTTGCCATCAGCTATAACTGCAAGACCTCTAGGCATAGGAGTATTGCGGGGGATTCTGCGGCTGTTGCTCCGCGTATCCCAAATCGCTTAATAACCACTTGCCAAAATGTCTGCCAAAGTAACTTTTGAGATACAGCACTACCTACCCGCTTTAGCACAAATGAAGGTATCAAGCTAGGTAATGCTGGTAATGATGCTAAAGTCGTTTCTGGCTGATTATATGTTGACGATTCTCTCTCAGGTGTGGACAAGACTTGATTGTTCATCATGTCTGCTTCTAGCTTGGATTGATCAGCAGGTTCATCGCTTGTTAACTTTGCCTGAATTGATTGTTGCTGTAGTTGAGCTTGTCTAGTTTCTATGACTTTGAGCAATATATTATTTTTCTTCCATTCTTCTGTTGTCAGTGGCTTAACCGTATTTTCTGGCTGTTGGGAGGCTTAAGTATCTCTTTTTTGATAAGGGTTTGTCCAAGGACGTGTTTGAGTCAAAGGACTACTTTTCTTGGGAATACCATAATTTCCAAAAGATGGTTTTTGTATTTTGTGACTTGACATAGAAAGTTGTGGTCATCAGGTTAGTAACTTTTACATTGATTAAGTTAACCTTTTGACTAAGTTTTATCAAGTACGGAAAAAATTATTTTTTTGGAATAGTGCCATCTTACAAGTAGGGTGGGCATTGCCCACCTTAC
>DATGXQ010000636.1:0-5765 GCA_035298905.1 Nostocaceae cyanobacterium
GATTCAGAATCCAGAATCCAGAATTCAGAATAAGAGAGAATTGGAGAATCAAGCTAAATGATTTTGGCCAAATATGACTAATCTCTATTCTTTGTATAATAACTACTCTGACTCCTGACTCCTGACTCCTGAATTCTTACTTTTGTAGAGATGTTCTATACAATATCTCTACGTCTAATTAGAATCAGTCAGTACAGCCTATGAGTGCTTATTTTGATGCAATGCATTATGTGGACACGGCATAGATCAGATTTCGGTTTGACACAATATTTTTAATGCCGTATCACCACTTGGGAGATTAACTAATAATTTTCTGTAGTTTGTGGGGTAAGTCAAAATTACAACATTAATTATGTGATAAATTTATAATTTGCAGCAGATTTCAGGTAAATGAGGTACTTCAATTTTGGATTTGGGATTGTGGATTTTAGATTGTTTAAGCCAAAATATAGGATCTAAAATACTTCTGACTCATAATTCTATTCAATCCAAAATCTAAAATCTAAAATCTAAAATTTTTCTGTTCCCTGTTCCCTCTTCCCTGTTCCCTACTGTAAGAGATTGGTAATTACAAAAGCTGAGTGCTTTGATAGTATAAAAATGAGGAAAAAGCTTTATACCGTCTGACAACAAGATGTAATTTTTGAGATGAAAAGATGGCGATCGCCTCTCACCAAGCAAGCAAACACCCTCTTACCATAAACAAGGGGTTTTCAAAATCCGCAGCAATAACTAAAGTTAATCTATTCATCCTGAAAGCGGAGTGGTGTAAGCAATGTGCGGAATAGTTGGATACATAGGCACGCAAGCAGCGACAAATATTCTCATCGCCGGACTAGAAAAGCTGGAATATAGAGGTTATGATTCGGCGGGTGTGGCGACAATTTGGGAGGGGGAGGTACAATGTGTTCGAGCTAAGGGTAAGTTGCACAATCTGCGCTCTAAACTGGAACAAGTAGAAACGCCAGCGCAAATCGGTATTGGTCATACTCGCTGGGCGACTCATGGTAAACCAGAAGAATATAATGCTCATCCCCATCTCGATACAGCTATGCGGGTGGCTGTGGTACAAAATGGGATAATTGAAAATTATCGGGAGTTGCGGGAACAGCTAAAGGCGAAAGGCCATCAATTCCGCTCAGACACCGATACAGAAGTCATTCCTAACTTAATTGCTGAATACTTAAAGTCTTCTCGTGAACATTCCCCATCGGAATATCAACTTTTAGAAGCAGTTCGGGAAGCCGTAAACATTTTGCAAGGGGCATTTGCGATCGGTGTTATTTGTGCAGACTACCCAGATGAGTTAATTGTAGTCCGCCAGCAAGCTCCTTTGGTCATTGGCTTTGGACAAGGTGAGTTTTTCTGTGCTTCTGATACACCAGCGATCGTCCCCTATACCCGCGCAGTATTGCCCCTAGAAAACGGAGAAATCGCCCGTTTGACTCCTTTGGGGGTTGAGGTGTATAACTTTAGCGGACATCGGTTGAAAAAACAACCCCTTACCCTCAACTGGAATCCCATCATGGTAGAAAAACAGGGATTCAAACATTTTATGCTCAAGGAAATTTATGAGCAACCAGGGGTAGTCCGGGCTTGTTTAGAAGCTTATTTCCCCACGGGATGGAATGCCGAAACCACCAATAAATCACCTGTAAATTTAGGTTTACCAGCTGAAATTTACACCGATTTAGAACAAATTCAAATAGTAGCTTGTGGTACTAGCTGGCACGCTGCCTTAGTAGGAAAATATTTAATTGAACAATTAGCAGGTGTACCAACACAAGTACAATATGCTTCCGAGTTTCGCTATGCACCTTCACCCATTACCGCAAATACTTTAACTATTGGTGTCACTCAATCTGGGGAAACTGCCGATACTTTAGCGGCTTTAGCAATGGAAAAAGAGCGCCGTCAAGGTCAAGAAGGAAAGTATCAAGCGCGACTGTTGGGCATTACCAACCGCCCAGAAAGCACATTAGGGCATATGATCCCGAATATTATTAGCACACATGGAGGAATTGAAATTGGTGTTGCCGCCACAAAAACTTTTACTGCTCAATTGATGGCATTTTATGGGTTAGCTTTAGATTTAGCCTATCATCGCCAAGCAATTAGTAATAGGAGAATAGAAGAAATTCTCACAGGTTTGCGCCAATTACCAGGAGAAATTGAAGCGATTTTAGAAACTCAAGAAAAATATATTGAACATTTAGTACATGACTTTGCGGAAACTAAAGATTTCATTTTTGTGGGCAGAGGAATTAACTTTCCTATTGCTTTAGAAGGGGCTTTGAAATTAAAAGAAATCAGCTATATTCATGCTGAAGGATACCCAGCCGGAGAAATGAAACATGGACCGATCGCGCTGTTGGATGCTAAAGTACCAGTAGTAGCGATCGCTATGCCGGGAACTGTTTACGAAAAGGTGATTTCTAACGCTCAAGAAGCCAAAGCGCGAGATTCCCGCTTAATAGGTGTCACATCAGTCAATGATGGAGAAGCCGCAGAAATCTTTAATGATATTATTCCCGTCGCAGAAGTAGAAGAAATTCTTTCACCCATCCTCACAGTTATACCTCTGCAATTATTAGCTTATCACATTGCAGCTAGACGCGGCTTAGATGTCGATCAGCCAAGGAACCTTGCTAAAAGTGTTACTGTGGAATAGTATAATATTATACTTTAATTGCGTTTGTAGGAGGATAATTCGGTTCAACAATAGATAAAACGATACATAAAACGGTTCAACAATAGTACTAAGCAATGATGCCATCACCTCTGGCTGGTTTACTGCACCACAGGTCAACACCTCCCAGAGGCGATCAATCAGCTACGATGGGTGTTGAAAATTAGACCTCTCCGAAAATTAACTATACACGACCTGAAACCCTTGTAGAGACGTTCCATGGAACGTCTCTACATTCAATTCATTACCGGAAATGTCTATTGTTCTCCCAATTCTCACCCTATATTTGATACCAATTCACTAAAAGAATGTAACAGATATAAATCGTCAAACCCTGATCAAATCAGGTCTTCTTCATTTTGAATTTTGTTGGCGAAGCCTTGCCGAAGGCTATTTTGAATTTTGAATTGGTATGACTCCTGTTTTTTACACCTACATGGAAGCTTGGCAAGCATATCTGCAAAAAGGTAATTGGCGTAAACAATCCAGCCACCATAATAGCAATTATGGATAAATTTAGCAATTAGCTGATAGCCGAAGATTAAATCCTGAAACTAATTATTACAGATGCTATTAAATTGGCATCCGTATTGTATTTTATGTGGAGTAAAACAATCTTTGGTCAGGTCAAGATGCTATATCACTTAGATTTTCATGTTGAATACTCTGATGATATGACACAGCAAGAACTCTTTACTATCTGGAAAGAGGAAGCTGATGTTACCCTTAGTGCTAAAAAAGCGGGTGTAGTTGTCGATTTGTGGAAATGCGTGGGAATGCGTCGGGTTATTGCAATTGTAGATGTGCCAAACCCTGATACTTTAGACCAAATTCTCTTAGATTTACCCATTATGAAGAAACTTGGACAGAAAGTTCAAGTGTATGTAACTTCCTTAAGAAAATATGAGGATTTTGCAGCTGATGTTGCAGCACGTTTAGAGAAGAAAGAAAAATAGAAAAAGCGATTAGCTATCAGCCTAGAAATAAACTTCAGTAAGTAAAGTCACTGAGGGTTCTTTATCTAGCTCACTAAATGCTGGTGGCTGATAGCTAATTACTTAAAAATTCCTACTAAAAAAATTTTTGTAGTGTGTAATTTAATAGACAGCACTAGGCCAAACAAATAGGTCTATAAACTCACCGACAGCTAAACCTGAACCAGCCAGTATAGTTAAAATCCAAAAAGAGTCTATTTTTCTAAAACCTGCAAAACGCATTTCTAAATCTGCTAATAATGTTGTGGCTAAAGGAATGAGAAATAAACTAAATAACAGTGACCAAATAGCGATTAAAGCAATAGATGCACTTAAGCCGAGTATAATAACTAACGTTTGAGAGCCAAAATTCAGTAATCTTTCTAACCATAAGTTACTTCTACGGACTATGGCAATAGCGATCGCTACTATAAAAGCACCCACTAACCAAACAATTTGATGAACTGCAAGATACCATCCTAACAAATAATAAGCTAACCAGAGTAGCAACAGAGGTATAACTGGAATCTGGCGATCAAATTCCACATTCATCTTTCCAGGGTTGTAATCCATAGTGATAGACTGTTAATCTATTTCATTAATAATATCTAACTTCTCAGGATATTTCTTGATATTTAAAGCAAAATTAACACTTGTTGTCCATATGCATTATTTCTTTAAAAGAAATGTAGCATTTTTGTTATGGACTCTCTCTATCTAATAACTATGAGTATATTTTTTATGTATATACTAAAATTAGTGTCTGGCAGTTTTAGCCTGCTCTGCGGGGATTTGAAATAATTTTATGAGATGCGTTCATCTATTTTACTGTGAAGAAAATTACTTTTATCTTGGCGGCAATTGCTGAAGATTAAAAAAAATCCTCACATTTAATTCTAAGTATCTTTTGTGTGATTAAAGCTTATAACTTTAGATATAAAAAATTCATTGATAATCAAACCTATCGACAGAGATAGCTGTGATTGTATTTTGGTAAACCTATAATTAGAATCTTGTAAATAGCCCAAGTTGTATGAGCATTGAAAAAATGACTCGTCACTTTCACCTGTGACTAAATTTGTGGAGTATTTACTGACACTTTATTTGTTAGCGACACCCTATTTATACCCAAAAGATAAATAAAGAGTTATGAAAAAGGTAAATAATATGTATGTTGAACAGATATTACAAACCAAAATTGCGGCAATAAATAAACTCTATCAAATCAAGCAAAGTGAAGTTAAGCGAGATCAAGTTCAACACAACAACTTTAACTTTCCTGATTTGGCAATATCTTTAGCTCCATTAAGTTTTGTGCTAATTTGGGCTATTTTTCTCCTAATTCTGCAAAAAATCCGTTCTAATTTAGATGATAAAGTAGTTTTAACTATCAATGGGTTACAAAAAGTTCCCTGTAAAAACTGTCAATTTTTTGCTAATAATCATTATCTCAAGTGTGCAGTACAGCCTCATTTAGTGATGACTGAAGAGGCAGTAAACTGCTCTGAGTATTTACCTAGAAAGGGTAAGTTACCTGCAAAAAAAAATTAATGTAAAATAACTTTTTACCCAAAAAAGAGTCATCCTGAATGAGTTGCTTCAACTCTAGTTTACAACTCATACCAAATCCTGTTTTGTTACCCCTCTTTTTTTCATTAGTCCGCGTAGGCGGACTTAGCTTGTGTAGACGCGATTTCCCATCGCCCTGGATAAAGCGGTTTTTAAACCCGGATTTAGTATCAAGTAGGACTGTAATGCCCAGATACCCAACTTCTTGGAGAAGGCGAGTATCTTATTACAGCAGGGAACAGGGAACTCTTAACAAGGAACAGGGGTGAAAGTCTTTTAGCATCAGGCTTTGTTCCAAAAATTTGTACCTCATTTACCTGAAATTTGCTGTATTCACGACTAATTGAGAATTGCTCTATATTTAACTAATACCATTTTCCGAAAACCCTGATACATATAGATTGCTTGTAGGGACATGGCATTGCCCATAGGTGTAAACTTAAGCCCTAACGAATAGAATTCGTGGCTATACAGGCCAAGTCCGCCTACGCGGACTAATGAAAAATCAAGGTTTTCAAACCCACGCAGGTGGC
>DATGXQ010000637.1:0-17185 GCA_035298905.1 Nostocaceae cyanobacterium
CGTGCCGCTTCATAGGTTAGCCAGCGTCCCAACTCAGTTATGGCACTGCGAAACAGCACCGGAGGTGTAGCTGCATCACGAGCCACAGCCAGCCAATGTTTAATTAAGGGATGAGGTGGGACATAAACAAGCAGTTTTTGAGTCATAGCCTGGGCAATTTCTTATTTTACCGGAACTGAAACAACATAGTAGTCTGCTATACAATACCTATGTAAACCTAGATATTGCTTGACGCTTCACAGGGAGCATGGGAGCGGTTATCCCTCCACGTCCAGACACGGGTTAGCTCTCCGTGCTGTGGAAAATCTTTTTTAACTAGTGACACTTGGTGGTTGTGAAACTAGCCAATACTTTGTTGATTAAACTATATTTCTTGGGAGTTACGTCAGAAATTGTGGCGACAAAGATCAGCTTTTAGACCAATAGGAGTTGCAAATAGAGGCAGGTAGAGGGCAGGGGGGCAGAGGTCTACTGGCAGAAATCCTAATGCTGACGCTGCGCGGGGGGGCAGAGGGGCAAAAGACGGGTTTGAAATAAGGATTTAGTATTAATAGTCATCTTCAAACCGCAAGCGGTGAAGTCCTCTACCGTTAAGTGTACAAAATCTCACGGCAGAGAACTTGACCAAAAGAATGGGATGCAAGCCCCGTCCTTCTAGGACGGCTTTTCTTGATTTCTAATATATTCTTTCAAGACTTCCAAAGGCGCACCACTAACCGATACAGAAAAATAGCTAGGACTCCACAAGGATTCTTTGTGGGGCTTTTTATATCCAGCTTGTCCATAACGGCGACTAGAAACACCTTTTAAGGAATTAACAATTTGAGAAACAGATAATTTAGGCGGATATTCAATCAGTGCATGAACGTGGTTATCCTCACCGTTAAACTCAACTATTTCAAAATTCATTTTTTTGGCTACCTCTCTAAATGATTTTTCCACCAAGTGAAGACTTTCTTTGGTGAATACAGACCTACGATACTTAGTAACACAGACTAAATGAATCTTTAAGTCTGTAACACTGTGCCTTTCCCGGCGAAACTGGCTTGTCATTTTGAGTAGACCAATATAGAATAATCATGTAGACCAATTATAGCATTCTTGATGAAAGCCAGATACAAGTATCGTTTTTACCCAACCAGCCAACAGCAACAGAGTTTAGCTCAGTTGTTTGGTTGCGTTCGGGTAGTTTGGAATGATGCCCTGGCTATTTGCAAACAGTCAGAAAAGCTGCCTAGCAACAATGACTTGCAAAAATTGGTGATTACTCAAGCTAAAAAAACAAATGAACGCTCATGGCTATCTGATGTTTCTAATATTCCATTGCAGCAGTCTGTCGCTGATTTAGGAGTTGCCTATAAAAACTTTTTTGATTCCCTCAAAGGAAAAAGAAAAGGTAAAAAAGCAGGAAGTCCAAAATTCAAAAAGAAAACAGGAAAGCAGTCAGCAAGATTCAGGGTTGGAGGGTTTTCTATTAAAGGTGATGAAGTCTATTTAGCGAAAATTGGGAATATTAAACCAATCTGGAGTAGAAATCTGCCATCATCTCCAACAAGTGTAACTGTAGTTAAAGATTGTGCTAATCGTTATTTTCTTAGCTTTGTTGTAGAGGTAGAACCTATTCAAACTGATGCCAAAAACCAAAGCATTGGTCTTGATTTAGGTATTAAAACTTTTGCGGTCATGAGTAATGGTGAAAAAGCAACAAGTCCAGATTACTCAAAGAAAGACCGGAAAATTCGGAAACTGCAACGCAAGTTAGCAAGACAACATAAAGGCTCTAAACGTCGTGAAGCTACTAGATTAAAAATTGCTAAACGACATAACGAAATCGCTGATACTCGAAAAGACTTCCTACATAAATTATCAACCAAGGTAGTAGACGAAAACCAAGTTATTGTCTTGGAAGATTTGAATGTATCAGGAATGGTAAAAAACCGGAAACTTTCCAGGATAATCAGCTTACAGGGATGGCGAGAATTTAGAACTCTTTGTGAGGCTAAATCAGAAAAGTTTGGTTGTGATTTTCGAGTCATAGATCGGTGGCAACCTACAAGCCAAGTCTGTTCTTGCTGTGGTTTTCGTTGGGGAAAAATTGATTTATCTGTACGTTCAGTTCTTTGCTTAAACTGTGGCGCTGAACTAGATAGAGATGAGAATGCTTCTAAAAATATAGAAATGGTCGGCATGGGGCATCGGCACGACCTTAAACGGACGGGGAGCGACTGTAAGACTACTTCAGTAGCAGGAGGCAATGAACCGTCAAGAATCACCGACCTTCTAGGTCGGTGAGTATGTCAAAAAAGTGGAAGCAAGAGGGTTGATTTTTGCTTCCTCAGATAGTGATCCAGCTATTCTCTATATTTTCACGTCATAGCGTTTTTAGTATGGGTCTGAGTCCAGCCTTCCCCGCTTAACACTGCGGTAATAATAACCTCTGGTGGGTGGGTTTCTCAGGTCAAATGTATCGCCTCTGGGAACCCGCCAAATTTTGTAGTCATAGTAAGTTAAGGGTTTTCCTGGTTGACAGACTTCTGGGGGGTGGTCTCCCAAGACAAAATATGCTGCACCCCTACCCATGACTTTAGCTAAACCATTTTTATCGATAACAACAGAAGTTTCTTCACTAATAGCTATCCCTAATACAGTTTTAGCAGCACCATCCTGAATTTGACGCGCAATAAAGGCCATAATCCGACCCATGCGTTTGCGGCTGTCAAAGTGAGTATCAATAATGGTTCCGCGCAAATATTGCCATTGGAAAAAGTTATAGGTAAAAGTAATATTCCGATAGGGGTTTTCTAGCACTTCCCTACTTTCCATGCTATCTTCACAGGCACAAGAATCATAGACATACTCGCTGAGGATCATCGCACCAGCACTTGTACCACCGATCGCCCCGCCGCGATCGTATACTGATTTAACTGCAACTTCTAATTTAGTGTTTTTCCAATGGCGGATATATTCACATTGATCACCGCCAGCAAAAAATATGACATCAGCATTTCTAACTTTGTCAAAAATATCCGTTCTGTTGGCTTGTTGTCTATTACTAATAATGAGAGTTTCTACATACTTTACGCCCCTCATATTGTAAATTAACTGATTATAATCATCATCCCCAGCAGCACGAATCACTAAGACATTAACTTTAGCATCAGATTTATTTCCTCCTCTGACTTGGTGAATCATCCATTGAATCGCTTCTTCTACATCTGGCCCTCCACCTCCTAAAACATGAACTGGTCCCGCTAGGGGGGGTAAATAAGTTACGGGGTGATTTACAGCCGGAGGAACTTCTGTGTTGATTTCCTGAAAATAGCGTTTCAAGTTGCCTGTAAAATGGGCAATGATCAGATTTCCCATTTTCCAAAAGATAGTCATTGCATTTTTCAACCACCTGGTAACACTTGGGAATGCCTTGGTCATACTAGCTTTCTGGAGCAAATTGCAACTATAGCTAACTTTGGCATCAAAAAGGGGGAAATTCCCAGCGTACAAGGTTTGTACTGTTTTTTAATAGCAAATAAGGCAGAGAATTAAAAATTTCTCTACCTCATTTGTGTTTTTTAAAACTAGATTAATGGCATCATTTAACGGTTATTAAGTGAATTAAATACATGGTGTGACCTTACTTCCTGATCTCCTGACTGCATCGAGAACGGGGAATTTAGCAGCCTCACTCCTTGTAGGAGAGAGATTTACCAAAGAGGTCAAATCCAGACTTCACTCAAAAGCAACTCGTGAGCAGAGATTTTATCCTACTTATTGATTGTCCAAATCCGACCATAATTACTAGGAATATTCAACCAGTATTCCGCATAACTAGGCACATTAATTAAGTTGTTTTCTCCGTGTAATTCTTCCTGATAATTACCAGCAATGGGAAACCAGAAAGGCACACTTTGCTCACTATCACTAAAGTTTAATGCTATCAGGCTAAATTTATTGGCATTTTGGCGAGAGAACAACAGCACATTTTTAGAATGATAGCGGTCATAATTGTTATAAAAGTAATTTTCACCTGCTGTAAATTGTGATTGTTGACGACGCAGTTTAATCAGTTTCCGTATTAAACTAATCACGCTTTTGCCAATGGAATCATAGAAATAATCCCAGCGCACAGGACGTAGTAACATGACACGGCCAAAACCCTGATCTGGTAAATAATAGTTTTCCCCAAATTCTTGACCTTGCCACAGCATAGGAATACCTTTAGCCGTGAGTAAAGCAATCAGATATGGTTGAACTTTATACCACAATGCGCGATCGCCTTCTTGTAATAACTCATTATCGCGGGTGATTCTGCCAAAGTTGCACACAAAGCGGGAATGGTCGTGATTCTCGATATATTGCAGAGGTGCTTTGGTAATTTTATCACCATTTACTGTCACTTCTTCTACATAGTTATCTAGCCCTAATTTAAAGCCCAGATTTTCCAGATCATACTTGCTACCTGCGGCAACTTTTTTGGCTGCATCTAATGTTTCATTTTGCCAAGTGCTATTAGTATAAGTTTGTGCCAAAACTTCTCTTGGTGCTTCTAATTGTTCAGCACATTGAATTAAATTAATGCTGCCATTGTTAAAAAATCTTTGCCAATAACCGCTAGCAGTTTGTTTATCTTTGATGGTCTGATAGGTTTGATAAACTAAGTTAGCATAAGCTATACCTGTGCCTCCATCCCAATAGTTGGGTACACAGTCATAACGGAAACCGTCTAAATGATAAACATCTAACCAGTGATAATTGACTGTGTAGAAAAAATCTCTGGTGAATTGGCGATTATAATCTGTACTTTCACCAAAATAATCCTTAGCAAAAGAACCCATAAATGGATTCTCATAATACCCTAATTGGCGATAAAGATAAGAGTAGGGAAAATGATCGCTAGTGTGACCATAGACTGCATCAACAATGACGGCGATGTTATGTTGATGAGCAGCATCAATTAATCTTTGTAAATCACTTCTTTTTCCAAATCTTTCATCTACACCAAAGTAGCCAATGGGCAAAAATCCCCAATCTACTGTTAAGGCAACGTTAGATAAAGGCATGATTTCAATACAGTTAATGCCTAAGTCTTGGAGATAGCCTAACCGTTCAATGGTTTTGTCAATATCTCCAGCAAATTCAGCAATCATTAACTCATACATGACTAAATCTTTGATGGCTGGAGTCTTCCAATTAGCTTCATTGGCACTCCATTGGTAAGGTTGATATCCTAGTGTAAAGGCGGATAATTTACCTACACCAAATTCTCTGGCAAAAGGGTCTATAATCCAATCTATTATGCCTTTGTTGGGATTTTGTAAACAGTAGCGGTAAACATAGCGTCCTGGTTCTCCCCAAGCAGAATTAGCAGGTTTTGGTTGAGCATTAATGTCAATTTGAGTTGACCAATAATCCCCATATTCTGGATCTATAGAATGCTGTAATTCAAATTCTAAGGGTTGAGTAACTTGCAAAAATTGGTCTTTTTCATGAATAATTTTTACCCACAGGCGATTACCATCATTTTTTGACACCCAAGGTAAAAATATGCCAAAATTAACAATTCCGTTGTTTTCTCTTGCACCAAGTTTATCTAAAGGTAGCAGTTTCATATGGATATCCTTGATAAATTGATATGTTGACTAATTTGGAAATAGAAAAAATGCCATTTAGGTTAGATTAAAGCTGCGATAATTTCTTCCAGCAGCACCTTTGGTATTCATCAAATTTCCATCAAGGAATTACGCAAACTCGACAAATTAGTTTATATTTCTTGACAATACAATTTCAGATATCTACTATATTAATTTGAGCAGCAGTAACACTAGAATTAAGAAAATGTCATCCTACTTTAGATATATAATAATTTTATACCGAGCGGATTTGGGATTGTAGATTTTAGATTGATTAATCTGAAATCAAAAGTATAAAACTCTTCTGACTCCTCAGTCTGTTCAACCCAAAATCTAAAATCTCAAATCAAATTCTTATGACTCCTGAACTCCTGAATTCTGAATTCTGCTGTATTTCGTAAGTTCTCAAAATGCCTATGGTGGGGTAGATAATTACAGCCAAACAACTTGCGATCGCTCTTTCATCACTTGCTGATAAACAACTTCAGTTTTCTGGGCTAATTTATCCCAACTAAAGCGTTTGGCTAAATCTTCATAAGCATTATCTACTAACCATTGACGATAACCAGGATTTCTTAAAACTTCTAAAATTCCCCAAGCTAAAGAATCAGGATTATTTACCCAAGTGACAATTCCGGTTTTAGTATGTTGAACTACTTCAGGGAAACCACCAGTATCAGATACAACTACAGGCACTCTGGAGGCAAAACTTTCTAAAGCTACAATTCCAAAGGGTTCATAAAGGCTAGGAAAAACTGCACAGTCAGCCACAGTTTGGAATTTATCTAAGTATTCATCAGAAAGAAAACCAGTAAAGTAAAATTTATGCCAGATTCCTAAATCCCACGCTTGGCGTTTGAGATGATCAGTATTACCACCACCAACAATCACAAATTTTACGTAACCGTCCATTTCCCACAGCACTTTAGGAGCAGCATTAATTAATACAGATACGCCTTTTTCATAGGTCATTCGCCCTACATAATAAACTATTTTTTCGTGGTCGGCAGCAAATTGGCGGCGAAAATCTTGAGCATAAAAATCTGCTTGATGTTGCTTTTTTTCAGGACGAATCCCGTTATATATAACATCAATTTTATCACCAGGACAATGTAAAGCTCTAGCTACTTCTCCCCGCATATATTCACTACAAACTATAATCCGCCAAGCATTATAAGCGAGTTGCTTTTCTTTACCGGAAATGTAGTGTTGAGTCTCATTGTGAATGCCATTGTAGCGACCGTATTCTGTGGCGTGAATCGTGGCAATCAGGGGGATTTTAAAGGTATGCTTGAGAGCGATCGCTGCATCTCCGACTACCCAATCATGGGCATGGATTAAATCAAATCCATTTTCCTCTAAAATCAATTTACCACCGTGATCCCCCATGCTATCGTTTAAATTTGCAACCCAGTGAAAAAAATCATGACTATGGGCTACGGGGACTCGATGGACACGTATTCCCTCAACTACTTCATATAATGCCGCTTGACCAAATTCAGGCGTAATTAAATGAATTTCATGCCCTAGCTTTACTAGTTCTGGATATAACTCTGATACATGCCTGGCAATCCCTCCTACTATCCTGGGTGGAAATTCCCAACTCAGTGCTAAAATCTTCATTGCTGTGATTCCCCAATAATTTACAAATATCTAAAAAACTAAATTTATCTAAAAATACAAGTGTGGCAATTACCTGAAGGGGTTTTATTAAAATTTTTAAATTTTTTCATAGTTTTTTCTTAAAGAAGCAAGTAACTGTATTATTTTTACTATGTAAATGAAAATTAATCGTGATTGAGGTAGAAAGATAGTTATTATATACACTAAGATGAATTGAATATAACTTTATTTACTGGTGTAGTGGGGATGTCTAATTTTTTAGTAGGGGTTAGATTAATAACTTTGCTTGTTTATATTTTGCATAAATTTTGGGAATTATAAAACAACCGATCGGTAATTTGCGAAAAGATAGCAGTGATATCTAAGTCTTTGAATCAGAGCCACAATTCATCTTCAAAATCACCCTTACCAAGAGTCCTCAGTGTAGTTGAGACTTGGGGTTTGGGGTTAGCAGGGCCACTTGGTTGGATTGGTCTAGTAGCATCGATACATAATGCTTTGGGGTCAATGGCAATTTTTGTCTGGATTCCAGCAACTATGATTGGGGTAATAATTGGCTACCAAGTACAGTATCTAGGTAAGCAAATGACGGATGTAGCTGGTGGAACTCCAAACTACATTACCCGATTGTTATATAGATATCCTCTAATTAGTAGATATGCTGCTATTGGCTATGTTCTAGTTTGGCTGTCAGCGCTGACCATGAGTTCAGTCATCATCGCTGATTTGATTCATGCTCAACTATTATTATTTAGTATTGATTCTCCTATATCCTTGCTCAGAGTCGGCTTTGTCTTATTGCCCTTTGTGGTGGCTTTCAGTGGAACTCGTGCGCTGAGTATTCTGCACTTATTTTTTGTCTTGCCAGCTATTGGGTTACTACTAGTATTTAGTATACACGGTTTGGGTTGGTTAATTTTCTCTCCCAACAGTCCCGGCTTTTTTCCCACTAATTGGTCATGGTCATCTTTGAGTTGGGTAGATTGGATGAAGTGGTTCTACTTTGCCACCTTTGCTACTTACAGTCCAGAAACAGCTACATCTTTTGTAGCAGACAGTCGCCACCCGCTACAAACTTTACGTTGTGTCAAGTTCGCTAGTTGGTTGGGAGTACCTATTTTTTTGGGGGGATCATGGATAGTCAGCCGACTAGCCGTAGATTCTCTATTGGGAGAAGATACATTTCTACATTTACTGGCTGCTGCTCAACCCTTTTGGGGAGAATGGGCATCATTAATTGTAATTTTTTTGTTAGCATCATCAGCTTTATTACTAGAAGCCACAGCTGTTTCTAATTGTTCGCGGATTTTATATCAACTGGCTTTAGATAGGCATATAGCACCAGTTTTTGCCGTGGTTTCTAGTCGGGGTATATTTGGGCCATGTTTGTCATTAATGTTACTGATTTCTCTTGTCTATTTGCTATGGGGAAATGTAGCCCAAATCGTGGTAGCTGGTAATGTGGGCTGGTTTATTAACTATACGGTATTACATTTAGGATTATGGTTGCAGCGAGGCCAACCTGGTATACTTTGGCCTCGGTTATCTCTAGGAATTTTCCTATTAGAAATAGTAATTTTGCTGGTGGGCGGTTTTGCTTGGGGATGGCAAGATTTTGGTATAGGTTTACTCCTGCCTTTTGTGGTTTTGGCTATTGATACTTTAATTCGCCGTCTACCTATAGCAGTATTTCGCCCTAAATGGTGGCAAAAAAAATACCAATATAGTTCTAGGGAAAGGTTTCAAGACTCTTTGATGTTTCAGGTAACTATCCTGATTTTGTTGATGTGTGGGGCAGTTTTAATCGGCTGGTGGTGTCGTTCTTTACTAAATAAAGATGTAACCCAAGATGGACACATACTACTTATTATGGTGTTGGTAGTAGTGTTTGTGGGAGTAGCGATCGCCTGTTGGACAACACTACCACAAGTGACCGCATTAGAGGAAGCCAGGGAAAGAGCAGAAAACCTCAATCAAGTATTAGAACTGCGCGTTGAGCAACGCACATCTGAGTTGACACAAGTCATCTCTCAACTAGAACAGGAAATTCAAGAACGCAAACAGACACAACTAGCTCTACAAAAAGCCAAAGAAGCTGCGGATGTTGCTAACCGAGCTAAAAGCGAATTTTTCTCGAAGATGAGTCATGAATTGCGGACTCCTCTCAATGCTATTTTAGGTTTTAGTCAAATTCTCCACCGTGATGCTACTCTCAATTTAGAACAACAAAAATATTTGGGAATTATTAATCGTTCAGGAGAACATTTACTGACTTTGATTAATGATGTATTAGAGATGTCTAAAATTGAAGCTGGAAAAATAGAATTACAAATAACCAGCTTTGACCTCTACGGACTTCTCAATACTATTGAAGAAATGTTTCAACTTAAAGCCCAATCCAAAGGTTTAGAACTCATCTTTGATTGTGCTGCACAAGTACCGCAATATATTGTCACTGATGATATTAAATTACGCCAAGTCTTAATTAATTTAATTGGTAATGCCATTAAATTTACAGAATCAGGTGTGGTAAAAGTCAGCATCACTCAAAAAGATGATCAAGAATTATGCTTTGCAGTTGAAGACACTGGCCCTGGTATAGCTAGTTCAGAATTATCTAATTTATTCCTGCCCTTTAGTCAAACAGAAACAGGTCGTAATTCTCAATCTGGTACAGGTTTAGGTTTAACAATTAGCCGTCAATTTGTACAATTAATGGGTGGGGATATTGCTGTCAGTAGCGTTTTAGGTCAGGGTAGTATTTTTAGATTTAATATTCAAATTATTCCAACTAATATTCAAGCTATTTCTACACCAAAGCCAACGCGAAAAGTGATTGGTTTAGCACCTAACCAGCCGACATATCGAATTTTAATTGTTGAGGATAAATGGGAAAACCGCTTTTTACTGCAAAATTTACTTGCTCCTTTAGGTTTTGAAGTTAGAGAAGCAATCAATGGTCTAGAAGCGGTTAATTTATTAGATACATGGCTACCGGATTTAATTTGGATGGATATCCAAATGCCAATCATGGATGGATATGAAGCAACGCAAAGGATTAGAAAAAAGTTTCCCTCTGCACCTCCTTTTATCATTGCTTTAACTGCCAGCGCTTTTAAAGAAGATCGTTCTCAAATTTTAGCAGCAGGTTGTGAAGATGCAGTGAATAAACCTTTTAGGGAAGAAACGATTTGGTTAAAGATGGCTGAATATTTAGGGGTGCAATATATTTATGAGCAACCAACACCAGAGGAGTCAGGACAATTTTCTCCACTGCCACAAGATAGTAATCAATCAATAGCAAGAGATTTAGCCAATATACCTACTGAACTATTAACACAAATCTGTCAAGCTGCTACCCAATTGGATGATGAGTTAGTTTTACAACTGATTGAACCTATTAGTCAAATCAATCCTGCGGTGGCTCAATTTCTAACTAATTTAGTACAAACATTTCGTTTTGATCAAATTGTGAATTTAATTGAAAAATATAAAAATGAATCAGTTAGATAACTCTCCAATAAAAGCTCAAATATTAGTAGTAGATGATATTTTAGATAACGTCAATCTATTATCTAAAATTCTTAGTGCAGCCGGTTATAAAGTACGGAAAGCAGTTAATGGAAAAATGGCTTTGATGGGTATAAAAGCTGCTCCAGTAGATATTATTTTACTTGATATTAATATGCCCGATATGAATGGCTATGAAGTTTGTGAAAAACTGAAAGCTGATGAACAAAGCCGTGATATACCAGTTATTTTCTTAAGTGCCTTAAGTGATACACTAGATAAAGTTAAAGCTTTTGCTGTAGGAGGAGTTGATTACATTACTAAACCTTTTCAGGTGGCAGAAGTTTTAGCACGAGTAGAAAATCATTTAACTATTAAAAATTTACAACAAGAACTCAGCCAAAAAAATGCTGATTTACAGGATTTAGCAGCTAGAGAAAGAGAAAAAGCAACACAATTAGAGATAGCACTACAAGAAGTAAAACGTACTCAAACGCAACTAATTCAAAGCGAAAAAATGTCGGCTTTAGGTAAATTAGTTGCTGGTATTGCCCATGAAATTAATAATCCTATGAATTTTATTTATGGCAATCTAGAATATCTCAATGAGTACACGTTTAAATATTTAGCTTTACTGAAACTCTATCAGCAATTTTTTCCTGATGTACCACCAGAAATTCAGCATTATCAAGATACTTTAGATTTAGAATTTGCCAGTGAGGACTTACCAAGAATTTTTGCTTCCATGAAGTTGGGAGCGCACAGAGTACATGATGTTGTGACTGGTTTGCGAAATTTTTCCCGCTTGGATGAAGCAGAAATTAAAACTGTGGATATTCACCAAGGTATTGAGAATACTTTGATGTTATTACAATACCGTCTGCAAGGAGAAGAAAAGTATCCAGAAATTAAGGTGATGAGAAACTATGGTCAACTCCCAGAGTTAAAGTGTTATGCTGCGGAGTTAAATCAGGTATTTATGAATATTTTAAATAATGCGATCGCTGCTGTGCAAGAAGTCAACCACCAACAGCCACAAATTAGCATCAGTACGGCAATTAAGGATAGGGAACGGGTCTTAATCTGCATTGCTGATAACGGTATAGGGATGAGTCCCGAAGTGCAAGCACGTATTTTTGATCCGTTTTTTACTACTAAGCCAATTGGTACTGGTTTAGGCTTAGGATTATCAGTTAGTTACTCAATTATTGTAGAAAGACATGGTGGTAATTTAACCTGTATTTCTGCACCTGGACAGGGTACAGAGTTGATAATTGAAATTCCCATTATTTACAGCAGGGAACAGGGAACAGGGAACAGGGAACAGGGTTGAAAGTCTTTTAGCATTTTGTACCTCATTTACCTGAAATCTGCTGTAAATTCTCTTTAATTCTGAATTCTGAATTCTGAATTCTGAATCCTTACCAAAAATAATGGAAATAAAAACCCGATCTAGACCAAAAATCGGGTTTTCAGGATTTTGCTGTTGATGGTTAGCTTTGATCTAAGCGCAGCACTGCCATAAATGCTTCCTGTGGTACGTCCACTGTACCGACAGCTTTCATCCGTTTTTTACCTTTGGCTTGTTTTTGCAAAAGTTTCTTTTTCCGGCTGATGTCACCACCGTAGCACTTGGCTAAAACGTCTTTCCGTAAAGCGGGGATGTGTTCACTGGCGATAACTTTGCTACCAATGGCTGCTTGAATGGGTACTTTAAATTGGTGACGGGGAATGAGTTCTTTTAACTTCTCAGCCATTGAACGACCGACACCATAGGCTTTATCGCGGTGGACAATCATGGCTAGGGAATCTACTGGATCACCATTAATCATGATATCCAATTTTACTAATGGATTTTCCCGATAGCCAATAAGGTGATATTCCATACTGGCATAGCCGCGCGATCGTGATTTCATTTGGTCGAAAAAGTCTGTCACCACTTCTGCTAAAGGCAGCTCATAAGTTAAGGTTGTGCGTCCTTGGGTGAGATATTTCATATCTTTGAATACCCCGCGACGGTTTTGGGACAACTCCATTAATGTGCCGACGTAGATTTCTGGGGTAATCATTTCTACCTGCACATAGGGTTCTTCGATGCTTTGGCGATCGTTGGGAGCAGGTAAATGGCTGGGATTATCGATGTACAGTTCCTCACCTTTGATTGTGATTACCTTGTAAACCACAGAGGGGGCTGTAATAATTAAATCTAAGTTATACTCCCGCTCTAACCGTTCTTGGACAATTTCCATGTGCAGTAAACCCAAGAAGCCGCACCGGAAACCGAAACCCATAGCGCTAGAGGTTTCTGGCTCATAATGTAGCGCTGCATCATTGAGTCTGAGTTTTTCTAAAGCTTCCCGCAGGTCTTCAAATTGGTCAGCATCGATGGGGAACATGCCACAGAATACCATCGGGTTAGCTTCGGTATAACCCGGTAAGGGGTCTTCGGCTTTGGCATTGACTAGAGTCACTGTATCTCCCACCCGTGCATCAGCTACCGCTTTAATAGCTGCTGAGAGATAACCTACTTCCCCGGCATGTAACTCATCTACTTGCTTTTGGTTGGGAGAGAGAACACCTAACTCATCAATTTGATATTCTTTCTCGGAGGCCATTAAATAGATGCGATCGCCTTTTTTAACTGTCCCATCCATCACCCGGAAATAAACTATTACCCCCCGATAACTATCGTAATAGCTATCAAAAATTAAGGCTCTTAATGGTTCATTGACTGTATTCCGTGGTGGAGGGACACGCTCAACGATCGCTTCTAAAATTTCATCAATCCCTATTCCTTCCTTAGCTGAAGCTAAAATTGCCCCGCTACAATCCAAACCGATAATTTCCTCAATCTCGCTGATTACCCGGTCTGGTTCTGCTCCTGGCAAGTCAATTTTATTTAAAACGGGGATAATTTCCAGATTATGTTCTAGAGCCAAATAGACATTGGCTAGGGTTTGCGCTTCCACACCTTGAGAAGCATCCACTACCAACAAAGCCCCTTCACAAGCTGCCAGAGAACGGGACACTTCATAGGAAAAGTCTACGTGTCCGGGCGTATCAATCAAGTTCAGCACATATTGCTGACCATCTTGAGCAGTGTAGTTCATCCGGGCAGCTTGCAGCTTAATTGTAATGCCGCGCTCCCGTTCCAGATCCATGTTATCGAGAAACTGCTCCTTCATTTGGCGTTGTTCTACTGTGCCAGTTGCCTGGAGCAAGCGATCGGCAAGAGTAGATTTTCCGTGGTCAATGTGAGCAATAATACAAAAGTTACGAATGCGAACTGCGGGAACGTCAGTCATATACCATCTTTGCTTAAGCAACCAGAATAAAAGCTATTAACTTAATGTATTGTAATCCTTTCCTAGTCAAGACGCTCCATTGTTTAAGGAGAGATAGAGAGATGGGGAGGTGGGGAGGTGGGGAGATGGGGAGATGGGGAGGATGAGGGAGGAGTAATTTTCTTACCCAATACCCAATACCCAATACCCCATACCCCATCCCTAATGTCCAATTAATTTTTAAGAATATTATGAAACTCTAGTTATAGGTGCTGGTAATCAGTAGCCAGAGGCGTACAATAAATTATGAATTCATCACATTGTAGATAGCACAGGTAATTGCCACCATGTCTAATTGCCTGATATTACACAATTATTTGCACAAACTCTAGAGCTAATTTCTAGCAAGTGATAACCTGACCGAAAAGTTTTAGATTTTAGATTGCTGATTGCGGATTGGTTTTGTTTTGGTACAAGCTCCTAGATTTGTCTATGGAGTCAAGCCAAAGTCCAAAATTTCTCAATCCCTAGCTTTAAGCACAGGGAAAATCCAAAATCCAAAATCCAAAATCACCTGACCTTGTTAGTTCGATACAGATTTGGGGAACTATCTCACTACCACTGTTTGCGTATTTGTGAGTGAAACAGCCCAAATCCTGCATATATTGTGAGACAAAGCTTTGGAAACCACTACAGAGCAAGCAGCTAAATCTATGAATATGCAAGAAAAACCTGCGGGTGCAGAACCAAAACACACTGATAAGGTGGAAATCTCTCTCCATCTGGACTCTGAGCTATTAGAGCAAATTCAGCATCTTACCAATGACCCCAGTAAAGTGATTGAAGTAGCAATTCGTCAATGGCTGAGAGGGGATTCACAAAGAGATGATGAATTAACGCGCACACCTATACGGACACCAGTTCCGCCCCGTGGGGAATGGAATGATTAAAATTAGCACCTAAATGTCAGCAAATGATAAAAAATGTAAAATTTAATGCACTAGAACCACAAAAAATCAAAAATACACATTTAAAATGGGTGAAAGTTGTATAAAGTTTATGCCAAAATTTAAGCAGCTTTAGTACAACCACGGTGAAAAGCCATTTGTCAATCCAACTCGATAATGACTATTACTGCGAAATCCCAATTGCCAAATTTACTTCCTCAGGATCTAGAATCTATTACCCGCAGTACTGATGGCTTATTACCAACTCTCGGAGCGGAGTTGGTGTATACGCAAGATGGAGAAGGTCACTATCTAACCTTTTATTGGCAGCATAGTGAACTACTAGGATTCAACACTGAGAAAATAGTAGAAGAACTAAATGAAAGTGAAAACTTTGTTCCAGTAGATAAAGGGGCCTACTTGGAACGGTTGAACCGGATTTTGTCAAGTTTAGTACCTGAAAGGGTACAGTGCTGGTTTAAGTGCCATCAGGAGTTATTAGAGTTGGAGTTGACAATGACTCCGATCATGCCGAGATTAGGTGAAAGAGCGACTACAGTGTTAGTAATTGGTCGGTTGTTGCCAGCATCGGTTAATACTCAACAGGTAAATAGTGAAGCTATTATACCTACACAGCTAGAACTGGCTTTGCGATCGCAAAAACACCAAAAATTACTGAACAAAATCACCAGAAATATCCGGCGCACCCTGGATCTAGACATTATTTGGCAGCAGACAGTTGACAGTTTAGGACAAACACTCAAGCTAGAGCGGTGCGTAATTTGTCCTTACAAACCCTCTAGCTCAAAAGTGCGAGTGATGGCTGAATATCATCGGCCGGATTTAAACTCCTGGTTGGGTTCAGATATCGAAATGGCCTCTCACCCTGCTTTTGCTCAGGCATTGGCAACCCTAGAACCAGTAATTATGCAGGTGAGTGGTTTTACTAAATCTCCCACCCAAAGAGTGTTAGTGGTTGCAACTTGTTATAAAGACCAAGCTAACGGTGTAGTAGCTTTAAGTTTGCAAGATAGTTGCCCAGAGTTGACACAAGCAGAATTAGAACTAGCTAAAGAGGTAGCAGATCAACTAGGAACAGCGATCGCCCATGCTACCTTATATAAAGAACTAGAAGCAGCAAGGCAAAATGCTGAGGAAGCCTCCCGCTTAAAAAGTGAATTTCTGGCTAACGTCTCCCACGAAATTCGCACTCCCCTCAATGGCATGATTGGCTTTCTAAAACTCATTTTAGAAGGGATGGCAGACGACCCAGAAGAACAGCATGAGTTTATTTCTGAAGCCCATCAATTATCAATTCACCTACTCAATATTCTTAATGACATCTTAGATATTGCCAAAATTGAAGCCGGCAAAATGCAACTGGATTGTGCGCCAGTCAAGTTAAAAGATTTATTTCAAGATGTGGAAAACTTTACTCGTCCACAGGCAGAAATGCGGAATCTGAGTTTTCAGATGCATTTGCCTATAACTTCTGATGAGGTGATTGTAACAGGCAACTACCAACGCTTACTACAAGTTATGCTTAACTTAGTAGGCAATGCCATTAAATTTACCCACGAAGGTGGTGTTACCATCAGTGCCGATGTGGTAGTCAAAAAAGGCAAAGCCAAAGGTAAATTACCAGCACAACAACATCCAGGGATGGTAAAAGTACGGGTAGCTGATACAGGAATTGGTGTCTCTTTAGACAAACAAGACCGACTATTCCAGCTATTTTCTCAAGTCGATGGTTCTCGTACCCGCCATTATGGAGGTACTGGTTTAGGGTTGACCATTTCCCAAAAACTCATAGAAGCAATGGGTGGAGAAGTGCATTTTTACAGTTTAGGTGAAGGGTTAGGTTCTACAGTCACCTTTACCGTGCCACTTTACCAACAACCTGTCATAGTTGCTAGTGAAGCAGAAGTGGAAAAAATAGATGTGTGATACCAATTAAAAATTAAAAATTAAAAATTAAAAATGGGGAATGTAGGATTTGAGCGGGGTTTACTAGTTTGCATTCGTTATCTTCTTTTAGTGAATTGGTGTGAAACCATAGGTGTCAACTTAACAAAAAATGGGCGGTTAGAAACCGCGTCTACACAAACAAGACGCGTAGCGGCTTCCCGTAGGGAAGGCCACCTGCGTGGGTTTGAAAACCTTGATTTTTCATTAGTCCGCGTAGGCGGACTTT
>DATGXQ010000638.1:0-6150 GCA_035298905.1 Nostocaceae cyanobacterium
GATTCAGAATCCAGAATCCAGAATTCAGAATAAGAGAGAATTGGAGAATCAAGCTAAATGATTTTGGCCAAATATGACTAATCTCTATTCTTTGTATAATAACTACTCTGACTCCTGACTCCTGACTCCTGAATTCTTACATTTTTAATTGTCTACTCTTCTTGATTTTCCGCCTTTTGGCCAGGAGAAGACTCGTAAATTGCATCTAACTGTTGTCTGGCATCCTCTACATTAATAGAGCGCATTACCAATAGAGGCTCTTTGATAATGTTACCTGCATCATCTAATAATTCAGGATGGGGGATAAATTGCTGTCTGGAAGCGTAGTAACCAAAACTACCTTTATTGCCCATAGCAGAGGATTTAGCTGGATAATTACGCTCCCGATCGAAACTGAACATGATCAAATTGCGGATTAAATTAGCAACAGCAATAATTGCTAGGACTGTAAAAGCTAAAATGTATAATAAGTGTAGCATTGACCTTTCCTCCAGGGCAGCAAGTTTGACTATTTATTTTTGTGGCGTTTGACTTTACGCACTTGGATTTACGTAGAGCAGGAAGTTATATTTTTGTGTTAAGTTCTGAATTTATCTGGATAAACCCTAATACAGCTTACGGTAGCAGGGGCTACCATTTTTGTTAATGAAAAAATTATTAAGGTTTGTTTACTAACTTTTCGCTTAATATACCTTTGCAGCATTGTTATTTTTTTACCAAAAAATTATTATCTATACTTGCTTTTCTTGATGGAAGCGCATCCCTACTTTCCAGCACTCTGTTAACAATTGATGCCAAGGCATCATAGTAGCCATATCGATTCCTACTTGTGCATCAGTGGCATTAAATAGCAATTTGGCTGTACTGAGTTCTTTTTGTGCTTGTTTAACCCGCGATAGTAAGTCGGATTGCTCTTGGTCACTCATAAATTGGATTGTTTCTGTTTCCAGCAGTTTTTGCGATCGCTCAAACCAAAACTCAAAATCTTCCAACAACGGCTCTAAGACTGTCTTCAACAACTCAGTGCTTGGTAAATTTCTATCTTCCATATATGAGAAGCATATTGCCTACTTTCTTTCTAATATTAACGTTATTTACGATTCTTAACAATTATCTTATTTATTCTTTTGTTGACCCTACACTTTTAGATAATTGTAGTTTAAGATACAAAAGTCATTATAAAGTCTGTCTAGGAGGTTTGTACAGATACTCCTTGGTAGATTATGGGTAAACTTTGGCTGTATCTCAAGTCATAGGCTAAGATGCTACCAGAAGTATAAAAAGCAGTTTGTTCTCATCACCGCAAATTGCCGTTGATGAGATAAATTAGGAGAGTCAGCAGGTCAACATAGTATGTCAACCTGTTTAGATTTCTCATAACTTTAAATTTGTAGTTACTTCGCCAATGGTTAAACAGCCAATGTCGTCCCATCAAGACCCCAACAAACCAGAACAGCCAGAACAGCCGGAAAAAATCTATTTACCCCGTACCAGCGAATCAGAAACTTTAAAAAAGATTCGCCATACAACTTCCCATATTATGGCGATGGCAGTACAAAAGCTGTTTCCCAAGGCGCAAGTTACAATTGGCCCCTGGATCGAAAATGGGTTTTATTATGACTTTGATAGCCCAGAACCATTTAGCGATAAGGATTTGAAAGCCATTCAAAAAGAAATGGTGAAGATTATCAATCGCAAATTACCAATGATTCGGGAAGAAGTCAGCCGGCAAGAAGCCGAAAAACGGATTAAAGCAATTCAAGAACCTTATAAGTTAGAAATTCTCGCAGACCTGAAAGAACCCATCACCATTTACCATTTAGGTAATGAATGGTGGGACTTGTGCGCTGGACCCCATGTGGAGAATACTAGCGAAATTAACCCCAAAGCCATAGATTTAGAAACTGTCGCTGGCGCTTATTGGCGGGGAGATGAGAAAAAAGCCCAACTACAGCGTATTTATGGTACTGCGTGGGAAAATCCAGAACAACTAGCCGAGTATAAACGCCGCAAAGAAGAAGCAATCAGGCGTGACCATAAGAAACTCGGTAAAGAATTAGGTTTATTTATCTTTTCTGATTTAGTCGGTCCGGGTTTACCGCTTTGGACTCCCAAAGGTACTTTGTTAAGAAGTATTTTAGAAGACTTCCTCAAACAAGAGCAATTAAAACGCGGTTATCAGCCTGTAGTAACTCCCCATATTGGCAGAGTTGATTTATTTAAAACTTCGGGACACTGGCAAAAATACAAGGATGACCTGTTCCCGATGATGGCGGAAAACGAAGAAGCAGCAAAACTAGAACAGGGTTTTGTGCTGAAAGCGATGAACTGCCCTTTTCATATCCAAATATACAAGAGTGAGTTACGCTCTTATCGGGAATTACCGATGCGGTTAGCAGAGTTTGGGACTGTTTACCGTTATGAACAATCAGGAGAGTTAGGTGGTTTAACTAGGGTTCGAGGTTTTACTCAAGACGATTCTCATATCTTTGTTACTCCTGAACAACTAGATAGTGAGTTTCTCAATGTTGTCGATTTGATTTTGTCGGTAATTAAAACTCTCAAGTTAGGAAGTTTTAAGGCTCGTTTGAGTTTCCGTGACCCCAATAGTGATAAGTATATTGGTGATGATGCTGCTTGGGACCAAGCCGAAAATGCCATTCGTCGCGCAGTGGAAACTTTAGGAATGGATCATTTTGAGGGTATCGGTGAAGCGGCTTTTTATGGGCCTAAGTTAGATTTTATTGTCAAAGATGCTTTAGAGCGGGAATGGCAATTAGGAACTGTACAGGTAGACTACATTTTACCTGAACGGTTTGATTTGGAATATGTAGCGGAAGATGGTTCTCGCAAACGTCCAATCATGATTCACCGCGCACCGTTTGGTTCTTTAGAAAGATTAATCGGGATTTTAATTGAAGAGTATGCGGGTGATTTTCCTTTGTGGTTAGCGCCGGAACAGGTGAGATTATTACCTGTGGGTGAAGGACAGATTGATTTTAGTCAAGAAGTAGTTGCGAAAATGCAGAGTTTAGGGATTCGGGCTAAAGTTGATTTAAGTGGCGATCGCTTGGGTAAAATCATCCGTAACGCCGAAAAAGAGAAAATCCCCGTCATGGCTGTAGTTGGTGCAAAAGAAGTCGAAACCAACAGCTTAAGCATCCGTACCCGTGCATCAGGTGAGTTAGGTGCAATCTCTGTGGATACCGTAGTGGAGAAGTTAAAAGAAGCGATCGATAACTTCAGCAACTTCTAGTTTACATTGTGGCTGGGGATAACCCAGCCCTGAAAATATCCATAAACCGAAAAATTCAACGCAGTAAAAATATTGGTGATACTTTGAAATCGAATAATCAATAATTAATTGGTTATTGTTGAATCAGTTCTAAAGCTTGATTGATAATTTCTTCCTCCTTAACCATAGCTGCTAACTCTTCCGCTTCATAACGTCCCTCAAAAGCTTCTAGTGCTGCTCTTTTTAGTGCTACTTGATATCCTTGTTCTAGAATTTCTTGTAATTCTGTAGAATTTAAGTAAACACCACCAGATTTGCGACGTTTATTTATTTTATTGATTTCTCTAACCGCATTTTCGATAGAAACTTCCCAAGAACGAGTAGAACGATTTTCCGCTTTTCGTTTGATTAAATGAACCAGAAGAATTACACCATAACTATCAATTTTATTGATTTTATCACTTAAACTCATTTCTTCTAACTCATCAACCAATAATAATGCTTCGTTAATTTTCCCTTGTTCAAGCAGTTGTCTGAGGTCTAGTAGTTCTTCCATAATAAATATGTCACTATAACCGTAAATCAGATGAGTTAGGTGTGATACCTGTAAATGAGGTAGTTGAGAAGTTAAAAGCAGCGATTTCTAACTTTACCAACTTTTAGTTAACATCAAGCTGGGAATAAACCAGCCAAAAATACATCAGCATTTTATCAAGATGCCCAGCAAGTTCTTTCAGGAAAAACCCCTTGTTTCCAATGTTGCCAAATTTTGACAGCAGCACGCTGAAAAATGGCTTGTGGGTTGTTAGCTGGTGTTTCTTCAACTTCCTTAACTTCTCCAGTAGATTTATCTATCCATAAAGTACCTAGATGATCCTCATGGGGCCCGAAACGGTATGTTACCCCCTTATCGTCTTCTTTATCTTTTACAATCAATACGTAGAAAGCCATACAAAGAAATAATGATGATGAGATAAGACTAGATTTAAGTCTGTAAACAAGATATAATCTAATCTTAGCTTATCTGAGTTGCCTTTACACTAAAGGCGGATTCCACACACGTCCAGAACTTAATGCAGCTTTATGTGCTGTACTATAATTTGTGCGGAAAATTCTCTCAAACCGAGACTCAAAATATTCATGTTCAAGTAGCCGCAAGTCTTCCTCAGTAAAATTGCCTTGCTGTAATCTGATCCAAGCATCCGCAATGTCTGGGTCTGGGTCAAAACAATCAACTCTATCATCCAATTGATGTAAATTATAGAATACATGATCTTTGACACGCTGAATGCGATACTCTTTCCATCGCGTGTTATGTGAAATATACGCTACATCATCAGCATCGCGAATAGCAGCATAGGCTTGAGGAGCATACTCAAGAAACCTTTTTAGATAATCCATATAATTGATAGAGTTAGCCGATGAAGGCGTAGAAAGTGCGATATCATCACGCCTCTTTTCTCTATGAGACAGTCAGCGAAAGATGACCTTTTCCTACTTCTTCAGTTATATTCTTACTGTACAATGAGGGTAGTAAAACTTACTCACTATTCATTGATTATTCATCAAATTTTATCCCACTCTCATTTTTCTTTACCTAGACTAAACTTCTGTTCAAAGGTAGATAGAACAGTATAAATTGATCCCTAAGCTGTTAGTGTAGCTGAACGCACCGAAGTATATAAAAAATCTGTTATGGTGATTCTGATAAGGAAGAACCATCATATTTCGCTACAAGAACAAAGCATATTTGAATTTTTAATTACTAAATTAGCCCTTGAGATGAGATGCTATTTAGAGAGCTATCAGTTTTAATTTTTAATTTTTAATTGTCTAGATGTCCATTTCTACCGTTACTGTTAAAGTTCCTGCAACTACCGCTAATCTCGGTCCCGGTTTTGACTGCATCGGTGCAGCATTAGGATTATATAACACTGTTAAGTTTACACGCCTGGATAGTGAAGGGTTAATTATTCAAGTTGCTGGTACAGAAGCCGAAAAAGTACAAACAGATGAAAGTAACTTACTGTATCAGGCTTTTGTGAAGTTATATGAACATCTGGGACAAACACCACCAGGAGTCAAAATTGAGATTGATTTGGGTGTACCCTTAGCGCGGGGTTTGGGAAGTTCCGCTACAGCGATCGTTGGTGGTTTGGTGGCTGGTAATCAACTTGCGGGTTCTCCCTTGTCGCAGTCGCAAGTGATGGATTTAGCGATCGCTATGGAAGGACATCCTGATAATGTAGTACCAGCCTTAATCGGTGGATGTCGTCTGGCTGCTACTGGTGAGAACGGTTGGCAGATTTGCGATGTTCCCTGGCATGAAGATATTATTCCTGTAGTCGCTATTCCTGATTTTGAGTTATCCACCTCCGCAGCGCGAAAAGTTCTCCCCACAGAATACAGTCGTGCAGATGCGATTTTTAATATTGCCCATTTAGGCTTACTATTGCGCGGGTTAGCTACTGGTAATAGAGAATGGTTGCAAGCCGCTTTACAAGATAAAATCCATCAACCTTATCGTAAAACTCTCATTTCTGGTTATGATGCAGTAAATACAGCTGCCCTTGCTGCCGGTGCTTACGGAATGGTAATTAGCGGTGCTGGCCCGACATTATTAGCTTTAGCAGATAAAGGACAAGCAGAAGCAGTGAGAACAGCAATGCAAACAGCTTGGCAAAATTTCGGCATTACTTCTATTGTGCGATCGCTCCCCCTCGACACACAAGGCGCTGTTACCCTAAATAAATCTTAGGATGTAGCCACTGGCAAACTTTTTTAATTTTTAATTTTTAATTTTTAATTTCTTACTATATATATGGAGCAAACAGAAATCGCCGAAATTAAATCTCAAATTCAAGCACTCCAGCAAGAACGCGCTGCACTGATTCAAAATCTCCTCCCCTCTGGGG
>DATGXQ010000639.1:0-6973 GCA_035298905.1 Nostocaceae cyanobacterium
GTACACTTGAACCCTTGATTTATAAGCTTTACAGGCTTTATCGCTGTACCTCATAAACTTGGAATACGCTGTAAATTAAATACCTTCCTCAAGATATAGAATGTAGAGTTTTAAATCCGGGAAGGGTTAGGTGGCAATGCCTCTAGCGCATGGTCACTTTGCCGAAAATAATTATCTCTAGTTTCATCTTAACAGATATTAATTTGAATTTCCCTCTACAAATAAAATTATAACTAACAGTATGTACTTGAATTGTGCAATTTTTTAAAGTAAAATGCTGCTCCATTGTATCAAAGATTATTAGGGAAATAATGCTCATGAATTGCCCAAAAACAGCAAAATCTTGAATTAATCAATTGAAAATCTCAAAGTTCTTCATGACTATTTCTCACCAAGCCTAATTAAATCTAACTCCCAGAGGAATAGCCATTTATTAACCCACATACAGGCTAACAAACCTGCCTAAAACTGAGATGAAACGTATTACTAGACACAACTTAGGCAGCAACTATAAAAAATCTGTAGTAAAAGTTAACAAAAAGTGGTGTAATTTTAGCCAATTAACGCTACTATAGGGGAGCTTAACCAGGGAACTCTGCTACACAGTCTATGCCTATAGCTTCGATTATTGGATTGGGAAAGTCCGGGGTTGCTGCGGCAAGATTGTTGAAACGGGAAGGATGGGAGGTAGAATTGAGCGATCGCAATACCTCCCCAAACTTCCTGCAACAACAACAAGAACTAGCTGCTGACAACATCACCGTTAAACTAGGATACTCTCTAGAAATTAACCCTGAAAACTTACCCGATTTAATCGTCGTTAGTCCTGGCGTACCTTGGGACATTCCCCCATTGTTAAAAGCCAGAGAACTGGGTGTAGAAACTATTGGCGAAATGGAACTAGCTTGGCGATATCTCCAAGATATCCCTTGGGTGGGCATCACCGGTACAAATGGCAAAACCACCACCACTTCCCTCACTGCTGCTATCTTCCAAGCTGCTGGGTTGAATGCCCCCGCCTGTGGTAACATCGGCTATGCTGCTGGTGAAGTCGCCTTAGCACCACAAAAACCCGATTGGGTAATAGGTGAAATTAGCAGTTATCAAATCGAATCATCTCTTACTCTTTCCCCCCGCATTGGTGTCTGGACAACCTTCACCCCAGACCACCTAGCCCGTCATAAAACTTTAGAAAACTACTACGATATTAAAGCTAAACTCTTAAAACATTCTCAACTGCAAGTATTTAACGGTGATGATACCTATTTACAGAAAATAGGATTAAATCATTGGCCTGATGCTTATTGGACAAGTGCTAAAGGTAAGGATTATTTAATTAGTGAAAAAGGTTTTTATATTGAGAATGGCTGGGTTATAGAAAAATTAACCCCCACCTCTGCACCCCAACCAATAGTAGAAGTATCCGCTTTGCGAATGGTCGGGGAACATAACCAACAAAATCTTTTAATGGCAGTAGCAGCCGCTAGATTAGCTAATATTAATATTGCAGCTATTTCCCGCGCCATTAGAGAATTTCCCGGTGTTCCCCATCGCTTAGAACATATTTGCACTTGGGAAGGAATAGACTTTATTAATGATAGCAAAGCTACTAACTATGACGCAGCAGAAGTTGGTTTAGCATCTGTAAAAAGTCCAGCCATTTTAATTGCCGGTGGTGAAGCTAAAGCTGGAGATGATAGCGGCTGGTTAGCCAAAATTCAAACCAAAGCTGCCGCAGTTTTGTTAATTGGTAGTGCTGCACCTGCATTTTCCCAACGTTTACAGGAAGTAGGATATAACAACTTTGAAATTGTCGAAACAATGGAAAATGCTATTCCTAAATCTGCGGAATTAGCGAAAAAATATCAAGCACCTGTAGTTTTATTATCCCCTGCTTGTGCAAGTTTTGATCAATATCCCAACTTTGAAGTCCGAGGTGATCATTTCCGTCAATTGTGTCAGGAATTTACTCAAAAATCCGGTGTTGCATAAGTGCGGGATGTTTTTTGAGTGTAGAGACGTTCCTTGACGTTCATACAAGGTTTTTGAATGTATGCAAAATTGTTTTCACCCCAAAAATCAGCAACGCCAAAAATCCTAGTTAGTTGCTGAGTTAATTGCTAAACTAACTATTCTTTAGGGACATAACTGTTATATAGCAATCCGATCTGAGTTGTGAACTGACTTTTGGAGGGAAGGGAACAGGGAACAGGGAACAGGGAACAGGTAGCGTTCATAAATGATTTAGGATTGCTATAGTTATGTCCTTATTTTTTTATTCATATTACTTTTACTGTAACAAATTCTCATAAAACAACCCAGGATAAAACTATAACAATTATGTCCCAAAAATCTGAGTTATTGGCTTTGCGTGATTCTTATCACTAACGGTAATTGCAGTTATATTAATAGATATTGGTGTCAAAAAACATCAATTGATCATACTTGAGGAAAAACCTATGGCTAAAATCAATTTAGAAAATCTGGACTCCCAAGCAGTACCATTTTTTGCTCGTTTCCTGGAAAATCAAGATTGTGAAGACATATCAGCAGAAGAAATGGAAACAGTGAATGGTGGATGTAGTCTCGCTACACGGAAGTATCCTTCTGATAATGAAGAGGTAGTGACTAAAAAGTATCCTTCCGATACCGATGAATTTGTTACTCTCAAATATCCTTCAGACGGTGAAGATAGCGGTACTGTTGCCTAATGATGTAAACAAAACATCCCTCTTGTTCAATCAATAAAATAAGAACAATGTATGTCTAACATCAAAGTAGAAAATCTGGACTCCCAAGCAGTACCATTTTTTGCTCGTTTCTTGGAAAATCAAGATTGTGAAGACGTATCAGCAGAAGAAACGGAAAAAATCAGTGGTGGGATTCGTGTTGTAACACTAAGATATCCTTCAGATAGTGATGTGATATCAGTTACTAGAAGATACCCCTCTGATCATGAAAGCATCAGCACTTATGTCTAACCTTGATGGATAGCTGTTTTAATTTGAAATATACACCCATCAATAATGTCAGCGTTGAAGTCACATACACGTTAAGATGGGTGTTTATTTACTTTAAAACAAGTAACAAAGTACATTAATAAATTAAATAAAATAAAATAATTATATTGCTATTAAATTAACAATAGAACGAACTGTATTAATTATGTCCCTGAAAACTAATCTATTTCTGCCAAATCCTGCATATTTTTGAATAATTTAGTAGTTATATCGTTAACAGCCGTTGTGGTTGTCTAGAAAGAAGTTTGGAATAAGGAGAAATTCATGTCTAACATAAAACTCGATAACTTAGATTCTTCAGCAGTACCATTTTTCACCCGCTTCCTAGAAAATCAATCTGGAGAAGAAGTATCTGAGGAAGAACTAAAAACCGTTAGCGGTGGTGCTGGTGGTGTTACTACGTTAAAATATCCTTCCGATAATGAAGATGTTGCTACTAAGAAATATCCTTCTGATAGTGATGAAGATATTGTAGTTACTCTCAAATATCCTTCTGATAGTGATGAGAGTGGTACAACAGTTTAGCAGTAAAGTTGACTGTTGCAGTTAATTTTGGCTTTTTGAGGAACACTAATCTCTGATCATTTGAGATTAGTGTTAGAAAGTTCCCATTAAAAAATATTGTTTTTTGTAGTAGTAGGATGCTTCCCCCGACGCATGAGAAGAACAAAAAATGCGAAATTATTCAAAATTGGTGGGTTAGGGAACACCCCTACTAAATTGGACAATTTATTTTTTGGTCTTCTCTTACATCGTTAAAATTACAGCAGGGAACAGGGAACAGGGAACACTTAACAGAGTTGAAAGTCTTTTAGCATCAGGCTTTGTTCCTAACATTTGTACCTCATTTAGCTGAAATCTGCTGTAAATTCGTCAATTTACCTTAAAATATTCAAGGACAAAAAATGTCTAACCTCAAACTTGACAAGACAATTTTTATCAACACAACTGTCCATATTTTCTTAACTGCTTTTGTTAAAATTACAATTAGATAAGACACAAGTTTGATTATTGTATTTTACTTGGAATTTTTATGGAATTATCGCGTGATGTGGTTTTATTAATTACTCATAGTGGTGATTATTTTACAATCGATAGAGTAGCAGATGCTATATCAAAACGAGGTGCAAAACCATTTCGTCTAGATACAGATAAATTTCCCCTCATGATAGAATTGCAAGCTACTCTGAGTAAAACTGGTAGTTATCACAAATTGAAATATGGTGATAATTCTGTTAATTCAGAACAAGTAAAAGCAGTATGGATGCGCCGTTTTTGGCAACCAAATTTAGGGAAAGAATTAGCACCACAATTTCAACAAGCTTGTATTAGAGAATCAATGGCGACTCTAGAGGGCTTTTGGGATAGTTTGAGAACAGCACGTTGGATAGATGATTTACAGCGTATAAAAGCCGCAGAAAATAAATTACTTCAATTAAGAATTGCGAGTGAAGAAGGTTTAACTATTCCTTTAACTCTAGTGACAAATAGTGCTGAAGAAGCAAGAGAATTTTTCTCGGTTTTACAAGGAAAAATGGTAACTAAGTTATTAACACCACTTTCCTATAGTATGCAAGGTTCTTCTTTTTTTATGTATACCAGTGTAGTAAAGGAAGAGGATTTGCAAGATGCAGAAAAACTGCGCTACTGTCCGATGGTTTTTCAAGAACAAATTTCTAAGCAGTTAGAATTAAGATCTGTATTTATCAACGGACATTTTTTTGTCGGTGCTTTAGATGCATCTCGCTATGCTGAATCTACACAAGATTGGCGACGGGGAACAAATGAGGTTTGTATATGGAAAACTCATCAATTACCTCCAGAAATAGCCAAGAAATTAACAGCTTTTATGGCTAGACTTGGTTTAAGTTTTGGGGCGATCGATCTAATTGTCACACCAGCAGGTGAATATGTGTTTTTGGAAGTTAACCCGACTGGTGAATGGGGAATGTTAGAAAGAGATTTAGATTATCCCATATCTGAAGCGATCGCTGATGCTTTATTAGTTAATTAATCAGGAGTTGATAATGACTATTTTAATTATTACCCACAGCCAAGATAACGAAAGTATCTCTATGGTAATGAAGGCGATCGCTGATCAAGGCGGTACAGCATTTCGTTTTGATACAGACCGTTTTCCCACAGAATTATTACTAGATGTTTATTACAGTCAAGATGCAGAACAAGTAATTGTCACTTGTGATGATCAACAGTTAGACTTAAATGAAGTTTCGTCTGTGTGGTATCGGCGCATAGGAATCGGTGCAAAAATTCCTAGCACCATGGATAAGCAATTAAGACAGGCTTCTGTCCAAGAATCTCGTGTCACTATTCAGGGCATGATTGCGAGTATTAGAGGCTTTCATCTTGACCCTTTACCTGTAATTCGCAATGCGGAAAATAAACAATTACAGTTACAAATTGCCAGAGAATTAGGTTTAGATACTCCCCGCACCCTAACTACAAATAATCCAGCCGCCGTCAAAAAATTTGCCCAAGAATGTGAGCAAGGAATGGTGACAAAAATGCTTTCTTCCTTTGCTATTTATGATGACCAAGGAAGAGAAAATGTAGTTTTTACTAATCCTGTTAAACCAGAAGATTTAGAAAATTTAGAGGGATTGCGTTTCTGTCCAATGACCTTTCAAGAAAAAATCCCCAAAGTGTTAGAACTGCGGACGACTATAGTTGGTAAGCAGGTATTTACTGCGGCGGTAGATTCTCAAGCATTAGAACAAGCGCGTTTTGACTGGCGCAAACAAGGAATACAACTACTTAACGCTTGGCAACATTATAACTTACCAGCAGATGTAGAAGCGAAACTACTGCAATTAATGGAGCGTTTTGGTTTACACTATGGAGCGATCGATATTATTGTCACCCCTGACGATCGCCATGTTTTCCTGGAAGTCAATCCCGTTGGTGAGTTCTTCTGGCTAGAACGTTGTCCTGGTCTACCTATATCTAGAGCGATCGCCGAAACTTTACTTCACCAGTCACATCCCCAGTCTCAGAAAATTAGCACACCAGTCAACAATTATGCTTTGACTACCCAGTTATAAATCTACATCTGGATAGATACCTTATCAGTGTAATTAATGCTTCAATCTGCAATGAGTCTTTCACTTCTGTTTCAAGGATTGGTAAAATACCAAGCCTTTTTCGTACTTCTGTCAAAATCAATAAACTTCTAACAAATGGCTAGAACTTAGGTTCTAGTCATGTTTGGTATTTTTTGCCATCTATTTTAGTCAAAATACTGAAATTCTGTCTTAAGAAGGATTCATCTTTTCTACAAAATTAGTAAACTTAGGTATATTTTACCCTGAGTGAAGTCTGGGCTTGGTGTCCCTTCCAAGCCTTTTTCGTTTTTATAAACAGCAAAAATTTCCCAAAATTCTATTCTTAGTCTATTTAGCAAATAACAACATTCATAAATGATTTAGGATTGCTATAGAATGCAAATTTTTCTAAAACAAGTCTTTACTCATTACTTCTTTGTATTAAAAATTTTATTAATAATATAAAAAATACAGCAGATTTCAGGTAAATGAGGTACAACATGAAACTGAAAACTCAGACAGGAAAAGGCTTTCCCTCCTGCCTCCTGCCTCCTGCTGTATAATAATTAATAAGCGGAGTTGAAAACGCTCAAGCTGTGGTCATAGTGCTTGTCAAATCAAGAATTTAAATATCAGTGCTTCGTAAAAATTATTACTTTAATAACGGGAAGCCTTGTCTATTCTGGATTCTGGATAGTCTATGGTAAGCTTTTAGACCAATAAGAGTTGCAAGTTGACATATGCAGAGGTCCATAGGTGTCAACTTAACAAAAAATGGGCGGTTAGAAACCGCGTCTACACAAACAAGACGCGTAGCGGCTTCCCGTAGGGAAGGCCACCTGCGTGGGTTTGAAAACCTTGATTTTTCATTAGTCCGCGTAGGCGGACTTT
>DATGXQ010000640.1:0-8595 GCA_035298905.1 Nostocaceae cyanobacterium
AGAGGGGAGACGCGGAGAGGGGAGACGCGGAGAGGGGAGAAAAAATCTTGACTGTTCCTTGTTCCCTGTTCCCTATTCCCTGTTCCCCGTTCCCTGTTCCCTGTTCCCTTCTCCTAACTAATGACTAATAACCAATGACTAAAATCTATGAATCTAGTGCGAATTTTTGTTTTAGCTAAAAATGTATTTCAGGAAGTGGTGCGCGATCGCATTTTGTACATCATCGGTTTCTATGTCATATTGCTGGCGATCGCTAACCGATTAATTACCGAATTTGCGGCTGTCAGTGCTACCAAAATATTTCTAGATTTTGGTTTAGCGGCCATAAATGCTATCTGTTTAATTGTGGTGATATTTATTGGTACAGGATTAGTCAACAAAGAAATTGAAAAGCGTACTGTTTTAGTATTGATTGCTAAACCGATTAGTCGTAGTGAATTTATTATTGGTAAATACTTTGGTTTATCCGCAGTTATCGCTACATTAATCGCGTCCATGACAGTGATACTTGTAGGATTTCTGCAACTTGGTAAAAATCCCTATCCATTAACAAGTATTTTGCTGGCTGCTGTTTTCTTATTTTTACAATTATCCTTAATTACCGCCGTAGCCATAACTTTAGGTGTCTTTACCAGTTCATTATTAGCTACAGCTTTAACTTTTGCTGTCTATTTAATGGGGAACATTACCCAAGATTTAGTGCAATTAGGTCGGCTGAGTCGCAATCCTGGGTTAGAAAAGATTACACAAGCTTTATATCTAATATTACCGAATTTATCTCGCTTAGATTTGAAAAATGATGCTGTTTACGGACTGCAAGCACTACCCGATCCCCTGACACTGACTACTAACGCAGTCTATGGCTTAGTGTATAGTGCCATGCTTTTGGCGATCGCTATTTTTATTTTCCTACAAAAAGAGTTTTAGCGAGGAGACAGAAGGCAGGGGGCAGGGGTAATTCTTAATTTTTAATTTTTAATTTTTAATTTTTAATTTATCACTCCTCTCCCCATGTGCGTAACTGGAAATAAACTAAGATTAAAGCGATGATCAACAACACTGTAGCTACTGCGGCAGCATAACCAAAATCAAATTGACCAAAAGCTTCTTGATAAGTGTAGTAAACCAATAAATTAGTAGAATTTAACGGACCTCCACCAGTCATCACATATACTGCCTCAAAACTCCGCAAGGTAAAAATAGCAGTGGTGACAGAGGTAAATACTAAAGTGGGTCGTAAACCAGGTAAAGTAATATGCCAAAATTGTTGCCAATTATTAGCACCATCTAGTTCAGCAGCTTCATAACGACTGGGGGGAATTGTTTGTAACCCAGCCAGGAAAACTACCATATTAAAACCGAGTTGTTTCCAAGTGCTAAATAAAATTAACACTGGCATTGCCCAAGTGGTATCAGCTAACCAAGATACTTCAGGAAGATGGAGAAAATTTAATAAAGCATTGACTGGTCCAGTATTTTGAAATAGCCAGCGAAATCCTAAACCAGCAGCAACAACAGATATAATTGATGGCAGAAAATAGGCACTCCGTAAAATGCCCCGTCCTACAATAGAACGGTTTAATAATACTGCTAAAGCTAGGGAGATAACTATACTGGGAATAATAGTAGCGATCGTAAAATAAGCGGTGTTAAAAATAACTTGCCAAAAATCAGAATTGAATAGTAAGCGCCAATAGTTTTTTAAACCTATCCAATGTGTACCAGCTAAGGTAAAACTACCAGCAGTAAAACTCAGATAGAATAGATAGGCGATCGGCCAAATTATAAATAAGGCTAATAGTATGAGTGCTGGTGTCAGAAAAATCCAAGCGGCTGCTGTATCATTGTCTAGCAGTTGCATTTGAGAGAAGCGATCGGTTTTCATGGCCATATTCTTAATTAAATGTTGGTATATTCCCTATCCATCTCTAAGCTACTGCTAAGATGCTGTTAACTTAGAGGATTTTACTTAAATGTCGCAAATTTTTCCTGGTTTTAACAAACTGCAAATTGCTTGCAGACTACTGACTTACAGCGTAGTTGTAGCATTACCATTGACCTTTAATATCGGTGTATTAGCTCAACCAAGCACTTTTCCAAACTCAAGTGTATCTCAGTCTACTGATACTTCTCAAGATCCTATTGGTCAAAAATTGTTTGGACAATGGGAAATCCAAGACACTTCTTTACCTACGAAAATAAATTTGCTGTTCACACCAGAAGGCAATTTCTTTTTAATTTTAGGTCAAGCTGGTCGCTCTGGGGCTTATCCTCTTAAGTATCGGATTAACTCTACACCAAAACCGATGCATTTAGATGTAATTTTACCCGATACCAAAGAACCTGTAGAAACAATTTTTGATTTTACAGCCGATGGTCAATTGCGCTTACAGTTGAATAATACTGATCCTGGTAAACCCAGACCAAAAAATTTTGGTGCAGATGTATCTGTATTTAAGAAAATTTCCGACAGTACAACATTACCGGAAAATGTAGAAGTTGTGCCAACAGAGGAGAAAAAAACCAGTGTCCCAGAATCAGAAGCTAGAAACTATATAGGAACAATGAATCGAGCAAACCAAGCCTACTATTTAGAATACGGCAAGTTTGCTAGAACACTGAACGAGTTACAAATAGGCATAAAGCCGGAAACTGAAAATTATCGTTACCGAATTATCCCCCAAGGTAATAGTAAAGGAAGCGTGGTGAGTACGGCTACCGCTAAAAAACCTGGATTAAAAAGTTATACAGGTTTTGTCTATGTTAAAAAAGTCAAAGGTGAAGATTTGACCTATGCAATTGTTTGTGAAACTAATCAAGCCTCAACTAAAGCACCAGTAGTGCCGAAAATCCCAAGAAACCCAAATCAAGAAGCTATATGCCCAGCAGGTTCAACGAGTCTGACAAGATAATTTTTACTTGATTAATTCTGCCTGATTTCTCGTGATGCTAATCCATGAATATTGAAGTCAGGCTTTCTTATTCTTTGGGAATTTTAGCTGCGATAAATATTAGCTATTGTCCTCAAATTTAGCCGATATTTCGTTAATCTAAAGAATGGTAATAAAAGTAAAATGGCACAATTTTCTTCCTTTTTCAACCAACAGCAACTTACTCGCCAATTGATAACATATGGTGTAGTAATAGTTTTACCATTAACATTAAATCCCGGTGGATTAGCTCAAACTACTATTGAAAAACAGAGCTTATCACAGGCTGTAAATGCTACTGAAAGCTCTATTATTCAGAAACTGACTGGTACATGGGAAATGCAAAATTCACCAGTATCTCTAAAAGTAAACTTGATTTTTGCACCAGCAGGGAAACTCTATTTAATTACTCATCATGGTCAAAGATTAGAAGCTTATCCCGTAGAGTATCAGATTAACTCTACAAAAAAACCTATGTTTTTAGATGTAAGTTCACCTGGTAGTCAGGAAAAAATCAAAACTATTTTTGAGTTGACAAATCAAGGTAGACTGCGGTTAGAGTTTCTTGGTCTTAATGTTGGAGAACCTAGACCAAAAGGTTTTACCCGTAATGCTTCTTTATTCAAAAAAATTTCTAATCGTACAACATTACCGGCAAATGTGAAAATTATCACATCTGTAGATAGACAAGCCAGAAGTCAGCAAAGGGACGGTGAAACCAATGTGGCATCACTAAATCGCTATCAACAAGCTTATTATACAGAATATGGGAAATTTGCTAAAACATTTGGGGAATTACAAATTAGTCTGAAGCCAGAAAGTGAGCTTTACCGCTATCGGATTATCCCCCAAAATAATCAGGCTGTATTACACACGGCGACTGCTAAAAAGCCTGGTCTAAAAAGTTATGCAGGTTTTGTTTTTGCTACAAAGGTAAAAGGTGAAATTAAGACCTATGCAATTATTTGTCAAACTAATCAACCATCAATGAAACCACCCGTAGCCCCAACAATTCCTAAAACAGTATCCCAAAAATCTCAATGTCCTGTAGGCTCTAGTTTGTTACCATAGTTATTAGTTTATGAGTCAAGATTCTGTAATTGAGGGTGCTTGTCTGATTTCGCCTCATGTTTCTAGCGCCAAGTTAAAATCAGGTACTCCTGTGAAGCTGGGGGTTTTAGCTTCTGGTAATGGTAGCAATTTTGAAGCAGTAGCGGAAGCGATCGCTAATGGTACTCTTAATGCCCAAGTCCAAGTTTTAATTTACAATAACCCTGGCGCAAAAGTCGTAGAAAGAGCAGCAAAATGGGGTGTAAAAGCTATTTTGTTAAATCACCGTGATTACAAAAGCCGGGAAAAATTAGACCAAAAAATTGTGGAGACATTACAGCAATATGGTGTAGATTTAGTAATTATGGCGGGCTGGATGCGTCTAGTAACCCAAGTATTAATTGATGCGTTCCCCAATAAAATTATTAACATCCATCCCAGTCTTTTACCCAGTTTTAAAGGTATTCACGCAGTAGAACAAGCCTTAGCCGCAGGGGTAAAAATTACAGGTTGCACTGTACATTTTGTTTCTTTAGAGGTGGATAGCGGTCCCATTTTAATGCAAGCTGCTGTTCCCATTCTGCCAAATGATACTCAAGAAACACTCCACGCCAGAATACAAGTGCAGGAACACCGCATTTTACCATTAGCGATCGCTCTGCTGTCCAATAATTGAGGTAGGGGGCAGAAGAGACGCGGGGACGCGGGGACGCGGTGACGCGGTGACGAAAAGGTTCTTCTTTCTCCCCTCTCCCCTCCCCCTGTCTCCCCTCTCCTGGCGGAGACGCTACGCGAACGACCCGTCTCCCCTCTCCTCGTCTTCCCTGTCCCCAATCACCAATCCTCAGTAACAATGTTAAAATCCTCAGTTAGAAATTTTAGGATCTTTTCATGCCAGTTGTAGCTAATCCAATCAAGTTTGGTACAGACGGCTGGCGGGGTGTCATCGGTGAAGAATTTACCTTTGAACGCCTAGCCTTAGTAGCCCCAGTTGCCGCCCAAGTATTACATAACACGTACTATTCTACCGTCGGCAACCGTCAAATTATCGTGGGATACGATCGCCGTTTTATGGCGGAAAATTTTGCCCAAGCTGTAGCTAAATCGGTGACAGAGGCGGGTTTTGATGTATTATTGAGTGAAACTTTTGCCCCTACTCCCGCCTTTAGCTGGGCAGCAAAACAACTAAATGCTTTGGGGGCTTTGGTCATCACCGCCAGTCATAACCCAGCAGCATATTTAGGTTTAAAAGTCAAGAGTGCTTTTGGTGGTTCAGTACCGCCAGAGGTGACAAAGGAAATCGAGGGATTATTACCCCAAGGTGTGCCAAAGGCGACAACACCAGGCAAATTGGAGAAATTCGATCCTTGGCCGAGTTATTGCCAAGGGTTAGAAGGTAAAGTTGATATTGCTAAGATTAAAAGTGCGATCGCCTCTGGCAAATTAACGGTGTTTGCAGATGTGATGCACGGCGCGGCGGCGGGAGGTTTGGCGAGACTTGTCGGCCAACAGGTCAGAGAAATTAACAGCGAAAGAGATCCATTATTTGAAGGTGGTGCGCCAGAACCTTTACCAAAATACCTTTCCCGGTTATTTGCAGTGATGAAAACTCACAGTCAAACAGATAACGCCGGGTTAACAGTAGGTTTAGTCTTTGATGGAGATTGCGATCGCATTGCAGCTGTAGACAAAGATGCAAATTTTCTCAGTTCCCAAATTTTAATTCCCATTCTCATCGACCATTTGAAAAGTCGCCGCAACTTTCAAGGAGAAATCGTCAAAACCGTTAGTGGTTCGGATTTAATCCCCCGTGTAGCTGCACTACATAACCTGTCAGTATTTGAAACCGCAGTCGGGTATAAATACATTGCAGACAGAATGTTAGCCACGGAAGTATTACTAGGAGGGGAAGAATCGGGGGGAATCGGTTATGGTAGCCATATTCCTGAACGAGATGCCCTGTTATCAGCCCTGTATGTGCTAGAAGCAGTGGTAGAATCAGGACAAGATTTAGGCGAATATTACCGCCATCTACAACAGCAAACTAACTTTAACTCAGCATACGATCGCATAGATTTACCTTTAGCCAGCATGGAAGTGAGAGGTAAACTACTGCAACAATTACAAACCCAACCATTAACAGAAATTGTCGGGAAAAAAGTAATTGATTGTCAGACAATTGACGGCTATAAATTCCGTTTAGCTGATCAAAGTTGGTTAATGATTCGTTTTAGTGGTACTGAACCAGTATTACGCCTTTATTGCGAAGCATCCACAATAGAAGAAGTCCATAAAACCCTAAATTGGGCTAAAAATTGGGCAGAATCTAACTAATCTATGGGGGCTATTTGCCCCTAAAATCTCATTTATCTGCGTTTATCAGCGTCCATCTGCGTCCATCTGCGTTTAAATCTTAATTCTTTTCATCACCAATGACCAAAATATTAGTAGTCGCCACAGGAAACCCCGGAAAACTAAAAGAAATGCAAGCTTATTTAGCTGATTCCGGTTGGGAATTAACCTTAAAACCAGAAGAATTAGACGTAGAAGAAACTGGTACAACCTTTAGTGAAAATGCGTGTTTAAAAGCTATTGAAGTTGTAAAAATTACAGGAAAATGGGCGATCGCTGATGATTCAGGTTTAGCAGTAGAAGCCTTGAATGGTGCGCCGGGAGTATATTCTGCACGATATGGCAAAACCGACCATGAGAGAATTACTAGATTATTACAAGAATTAGGTAATAATCAAAACCGTAAAGCTAAATTTATATGTGCCATAGCCGTAGCCAACCCGCAAGGAGAAATAGTATTACAAACCGAAGGTACTTGTAACGGAGAAATTTTATCTAGTCCTCGTGGTGCAGGTGGCTTTGGTTACGACCCCATTTTTTACGTCCCAGAAAAACAATTAACCTTTGCCGAAATGACACCAGCCGAGAAAAAATCAATTAGCCATCGTGGTAACGCCTTAAACAAATTACAACCACAACTATTAGCACTATTAAATTCTATTTCTTAAACATACTATTTCTGTAGGTTGGGTTGAACATCAGTGAAACCCAACAGAAAACCCTTACTAGCAAACTTTTGATTATGTATTAAAATATAGTAATCCTAAATGAGATGTGAACAGTCCCAATACCCAATACCCAATACCCAATACCCCGCCTCCACCAGTAAGTTCATGACTCAAATCGGATTACTATATTCCTCCAGATATGCAAAAGCGTGATGATGAGTTAATAGTTAAAAGAGATACAGCGTTTTTCATATCAGTGAGGTACAGAATTTTATCGCCAAACCCGTAGGGGCGCGGTCTGTGCGCCTTAGAGTGTATTGCATCCATAAAAGAAACGCTGTAATGAAACCTTAACAGCAGAAGAATACACAGAGTTATTAGATTTACAGCAGAATTCAGGAGTCAGGAGTCATACCAATTCACTAAAAGAAAGTAACAGTTGTAAACCAGCAAACCCCGGTAAAATCTTACATTCCCAATTTTGAATTTTGTTGGCGAAGCCTTGCCGAAGGCTATTTTTAATTTTGAATTAGTATCAGGAGCAGAGCCTCCAGACGCTCCACCTCCGGTCAGAAGCGAAAGCCGCTTGGTGGAGAGAGTTTAGATTTTCAATTTGTACCTCATATACTTGAAATCTGCTGTAATTCTCTATATCTAGGGACATCTGAAAAAACGTGGAAACAAGCACAGATAAGGATTACAGAGTTTTTGAAGCTCAAAAAGTGCAAGGTTTTTGCTAGGAGGGGTTTAAAACCCCTGCATTTTGGTCTGACGGATAGGGAAATTTACGCTTAACAGATAGTTGAAACTGTTCCCTGTTAAGAGTTCCCTGTTCCTTGCCCTCACTAATAATACCAAATCCGGTTTACTTACCCCCCTTTCTTATTAGTCCACGCAGGTGGACTTTGTTTCGGTAGCCGCGACTTCTAGTCGTTAGGGCAAAAAAGGGGTTTTAGTTTAGGATTTAGTATAACTTATTCAGCAAGCCCTATCTAGACATCTTTCTCAAGGTGTTTTTATCCTATCCTTGAAGAATAGTTATCCAAAGCAATTCAAGCTGTAAAATTCTATTTTTGAACTTGAGAATATTCTTGCAGCTTCTTGTAGAGAAGAAAATTAGTTACTATCAATATTCTAGCCGAGATATAGCAATCCTAAATCATTTATGAACACGGCCTGTTAAGAGTTCCCTGTTAAGAGTTCCCTTCTCTCCACAAGTCAGTTCACAACTCAGATCGGATCGCTATAGTAGGCAAATAAACTGTTTATTTGACTAAGTAAATTAACTATAATACATTTTTAAAATCTATTTTGTCAAAGGCTATTTAGCAATCACCAGAGAATGAAAATTTTGTCGTATTCTAAAACCTTGAAACAATTCAAATCATCAGATTTACTAAAAATAAAATGGGAAGCATTTAGCTATCAGCAATCAGCTTATGTTTAAGGAAAAGCGTAAGAATTCAGGAGTCAGGAGTCAGAAGTCAGAATGCTGATCCAATCAGGAATAGATAGTAGTAATATTTCTTGAGAATAATTCAGCTTGACTGTAAAAGTCTCTTGAATGCTGAATTCTGGATTCTGTATTCTGAATA
>DATGXQ010000641.1:0-14261 GCA_035298905.1 Nostocaceae cyanobacterium
GGTGAGACGTTGTTTTAATATTTCTGCGTCGGTTGCTGGGGTAGGATCTACATTTGATAAAACCGGAATTTCCGCAGATTCAAAAATGGCTGCATCAAGAATTTCTTTAAATTCTGTTGCGGCTGCTGACATTAAAGGTGAGTGAAATGCACCAGAAACTTTTAAAGGTAAAGCTCGTTTGGCTTTAACTTGTGACATGACTGTTTGTACTGCATCAGGAGTGCCAGAAATTACTACTTGTGCAGGACTATTATCATTAGCTATTACCACATCTGGAGTTTCGGCAATGACTTTTTCTAATTGTTCATTGTCAAAATTTAATAATGCTGCCATCATGCCTCCAGCAGCACTATCCATAATTTCTGCTCGTCGTTTTACTAGATGTAAACCGGTAGACCAATCAAAAACACCAGCCACATACAAAGCGATATATTCCCCTAAACTATGACCTGCAACTAAATCAGGTTTTTGTCCTTTTGCTTTGAGAATATCCGCCAAAATACTTTCAATTACATACAAACTGGGTTGGGTGTAAAGTGTGCGAGATAATCTTGCTTCCTCACTTTCACAAATTTCGGTTACAGACCAACCTAAAATGGCCGCCGCTTGCTCAAATTTTTCTTTGGCAGATGGTATATTTAACAAATCTATTCCCATGCCCAATGCTTGGGAACCTTGTCCGGGAAACACCCATGCAGTTTTAGTCATTTGTCATTAGTCATTTGTCATTGGTCATTAGAAAGAGGGTGTAGGGTGTAGAGAGAAACATGAATTTATTTCTCCCCTCTCCGCGTCTCCCCTCCCCGCGTCTTCTTACCTTCCCCATTGAAAAATTGCTGCACCCCAGGTTAGTCCAGCACCAAAGCCAGATGCGGCAACAATATCACCAGGCTTTATTTTACCTTGCCGCACTGCTTCATCTAAAGCTATGGGGATGGAAGCGGCGGAAGTGTTACCGTAGTTAGCAACGTTACTGATTACTTTGTTTTCTGGAATGTTCAAACGTTCAGCAACGGCATTAAGAATACGTTGATTAGCTTGATGTAGGAGTAGCCAATCGATGCTTTCTACTGAGAGATTAGCTGCAAATAAGGCTTTGTCAATTACTTCTGGTACTTTTTGTACGGCAAAGCGGTAAACTTCTTTACCATTCATACTAACTGGGTGGTAAGCACCTTTAGCGACATTAATACCAGGAGTTAGTTCTGTTTCCGAGGCATTATAGGCTAGGTTGAGGTAGTGATTTTGTGTACCATCGCTTTGCAGGGTAAACCCTAATAGCCGATCGCTCTGGTTGGCCTGCAAGACTACTGCTCCTGCACCATCACCGAATAATACACAAGTCCGACGGTCTTGCCAATCTACCCATCGAGAGAGGATGTCTGCACCTATTAACAGTACATTTTGATAAGTTCCAGTTCTGATGTATTGGGCAGCAGTTACCAGTCCAAATACAAAGCCAGAACAAGCAGCTGTTAAGTCAAAGGCTACGGCTTTGATGGCCCCTAATTCTGCTTGAATTTGACAGGCGCTACCAAATAAGTCGTCAGGGGTGGAAGTTGCCAGCAGGATCAGATCAATATCGGCTGGTGTAATCCCTGCGGCAGCAATGGCCTGTCTACTGGCGGCAGAGGCGATCGCACTTAAAGATTCTTGAGGTAAAGCTATCCGTCTTTCTCTAATTCCGGTTCTGGTAGTAATCCACTCATCTGATGTTTCTACCAGTTGAGTTAATGCCTGATTATCCAGGGTAGTTGCGGGTACTGCTGAACCACTGCCTGTAATTGCTATGCCTAAGTTTTGCACTCCTAACCTCATAAGCTATCAGCTTTTTGTCATTTGTCAGTTTTCATTTGTCCTGTGTCAGTTGTCAGTTGTCATTTGTCTTGTGTCAGGTGTCAGTTGTCAGTTGCCTTGGTTGTAAACATAAATTACTCATGACTAATGACTAACGACTAGTGACTAATGACTAATGACAAATGACGATCGCTGAATGCTAACCACTTTGACATACCTCCTCGTTCTTCATGAGCGTTCGCGTTCGCGTCCCGAAGGGAGGATTCCTTGACACTTCGCTGGGAGGCGCCATTAAATGGTCTTATCGTCCCTCCATGTCCGTTTAAAGTCTCCCAATGCCCTATGGCGACTATACCTAATTCTACTAGAAAGCCGTCCTAGAAGGACGGGGCTTGTATCCCATTAATTTTGGTCACTCTGTAGAATTTCATACTGTGACTGAAGTCTTTGCAGGACTTGATTATCTACTGCTTCTTTGGCCATGCGGATAGCACTAAAAATGGAAGGTGCTTGTGAACTACCATGACCAATAAAACAAATTCCCGCTACACCCAACAGTAAAGCACCTCCATGTTCGGCATGATCCATGCGTTGCTTGATGCGCTTGAGATTGGGTTTTAAAATTGCTGTACCAATTTGACCGTGTAGACCTTGGGGTAATTCTTCGCGTAGAATTTGCAGAATTACTCCCCCGACTGCTTCGGCAAATTTTAATAATACGTTCCCGACAAAGCCATCGCAGACAATAACATCAAATTGACCAGAGAGAACATCACGCCCCTCGGCATTGCCAATAAAATTAATACTCCGGTTTTCCTTGAGTAGCTGATGAGCGCGTAAAGCCACATCATTACCTTTAGTATCTTCTTCGCCGATATTTAACAGTCCAATTTTGGGTTCAGCCATACCCAAAACATACTGACTGTAAATCGACCCCATGACGGCAAATTGCTCTAAAAATTGGGGACGGCAGTCTACATTCGCACCGACATCCAGTATTAATACTGGTTTGCCTGCGACGATAGTAGGGAACACTGTCCCAATCGCTGGGCGGTCGATTCCTGGTAATCTTCCTAAGCGGAGTAAGGCTGATGCCATAGCCGCTCCAGAATGACCAGCAGAAAATACCGCATCCGCTTGCTGATTTTTGACCAAATCCATCGCTACATTGATAGAAGCCTTCTTTTTGCGTCTTACTGCATTTAAAGGCTCTTCGTCCATAGCGATCGCTTCATCAGCCGGAACAATCTCTACCCGCGCCAAATTGGTTTTTGGCGGCATTACGGCTTTAATTTGTTGAGGATCACCCACCAACAAAATTTTTACATCTAATTCTTCCTGGGCCCGCAGTGCGCCAGCGACGATTTCACCGGGTGCGTGATCTCCTCCCATAGCGTCAATTGCGATCCGTACACCAGTCGATCCCATTGCTCAGAGCTTATAGAAACCTTACAAATTTTATCAGATTGCAATAGTGTACAATTCAAAATTCAAAATTCAAAATTCAAAATTAGAATAAATGTGTTCCACAATACTAATTTTCGTGAACTTACTCCTGAAGGCCGGGCATAGGGCAAAGGATTTTGATGATATTTAATTAAGCATCATTATATACCATAGTCATCTATTTTCAGTATAATTTGGTTAATTTTAGTAAACTTATTAACGCTAATATGATTCTTGTTCCTAGTAAAATTAAGTTAAACTGGCATTAAAACTCATCATGGAGTGACCCTGATGCTACAAGTTAAACATCAATTTCAAAGCTTTGAAGAATACCTGGAATATGATGATGGTACAGACAAACTCTACGAGTTGTTTAATGGAGAATTGATTGAAATGCCCCCAGAATCAGGAATCAATGTGCAAATTGCCAATCGTCTTTTCCTTATTTTTGCCTTATTGATAGGGACAGATCGAGTACGAGGACATGGTTTAGAACTAGAAGTGAGAGGAGAACCCAGAAACCGTTATCCTGATTTAACGATTATTCGGGAAGAGCATATTCAACAATTAGCAAAGCGTAATACTATTCGTCTCTCTATGCAACCTCCTCTACTGGTGATAGAAGTTGTAAGTCCGGGGGAACTACAACGAGACAGAGATTTCATTGCTAAACGTCTTCAGTATCAAGATTGCGGTATTCCTGAATATTGGATTATTGACCCTCAAAGCCGTACTGTATTAGTATTAGAATTGACAGACAAGACTTACAATGAAGTTGGTAATTTTTCTGGCGATGATTTAATTATATCTCCACAGTTTCAGCAATTAAAATTACAACCATCACAAATTTTTAATTTTTAATTTTTAATTTTTAATTTTTATCGTAGGGCGGGAAAATCCCACCCCAAGTTAAAAATTAACTAACTCAGCACCCAGTTCACCAAAGTCCGCACACCGAAGCCGGTAGCACCAGCATTGTTGTAGCCATTTTCTTTATCTGCCCAAACTGGCCCAGCTATATCTAAATGCGCCCAAGGTGTATCTTTGACAAACTGCTTCAGGAATAAAGCCGCAGTAATCGAACCACCACCACGAGGCCCGGTATTTTTCATATCAGCAATACCAGACTTTAAGCCCTCAAAATACTTTTCTTCCATCGGCAACCGCCAAATTTTCTCCCCTGCAACTTCGGCAGCTTTTTCTAGTTCGGTTGCTACCGCATCATGGGGAGTAAATAAACCGGCGATATCATCACCTAAAGCAATGATACAAGCACCTGTGAGGGTAGCTAAATCGACTATGGCATCTACTTCCAATTTTTCCGTAAATACCAAAGCATCAGCCAGAGTTAACCGTCCCTCTGCATCAGTATTATTCACTTCAATGGTTTTACCATTCGATGCAGTAAGAATATCACCAGGGTGCATCGCCTTTCCACTAATCATGTTTTCCGTGACGGCGGAAATAAAATGCACTTCTACATCGGGTTTTAGCTGACCAATAGCTTTAGCCGCACCTAAAGTAGAAGCAGCACCGCCCATATCCATTTTCATGGTTTCAATGCCGCTACCAGCCCCTTTAATATTCAGTCCACCAGAGTCAAAGGTTAAACCCTTACCCACAATAGCTAGTTTGCGCTTGGGTGTAGTTTCTGGTTTATAGGTGAGGTGAATAAATTTTGGTGGTAAGTCAGAAGCTTGGGCTACTCCTAAAAATGCACCCATGCCTAACTTTTCACAGTCTTCCTGTTCTAAAATTTCGATTTGTAAACCGTGGTCGTTGGCTATTTGCTGCGCTGTCTCTGCCATAGTGATGGGTGTAACAGAGTTAGCTGGTGCTGCTACCAATTGTCTAGCCAAAATTACCCCAGAAACAATCTGATCAGCGCGAGTTACAGCTGCTTCTTGTCCACCCAAACCGAGTAAATCAATAGTTTCGATTTCTGGGCTTTTATCTTCTGGTTCAGACTTAAAGCGAGTATCTTTGTACAAAGCTAACTGAATACCTTCAGCTATGGCTTGGGCAGTGGCTGCGGGGTCATTATTCCAAATTGGTAAACTTACAGCCAAGGTTTTGGTTTTTTGCTTTTTCGCCGTCCGTGCAACAGTCGCCGCTATTCGGCGTAAACTATCCAGCTTTAATGCCTCTGGTTTACCCAAACCGACCAAAATCACCTTTTTCACTGAGTTACCAGCACCCACTCTGGTGAAAATTGTGCTATTAGCCTTACCAGTAAATTCTTCTTCGGCAATCAACTCTTTTAAAATTCCGGCAAATCTTTCATCTAGAGTTGCCAAATCACCAGTTAACTCTACCGCTTCTTCAAATAAGCCAACTGCTAAAGTATCTCCTGTCCATTCTAATAAAGGCGTGTTACTAGGTCGAATCGTCATTTTTGTATTTTTGTGTGAACCATCTTGTACCAGTATTGCTCAAAATTTCGGTTCTGGGGGAAGGGGGAGAGGAGAGGGGTGACGCGGTGTTCGCGTAGCGTCTCCGCAAGGAGAGGGAAGACGCGGGGAGGGGAGACGCGGAGAGGGGAGATATGGATGTGTAGGATGCGATCGCCTCTCTCAGCCAGCAATCAACCCCAGTATTTTTTGGAAAGTTAGGCGGTCCATGATCCGGCAGGAAAAAGAAGCCCAATCCCAGGATTCATGACCGCTTACCAAACAGTAGGCGGTTTATTTTTTGGTCATAAACGATCGCTCTCACTACCGCTACAGGGGCGATCGCTTTTTGTATGTCTGCAATGAGTGGGAAGGCTCACTTGTTTCTGTTTGCGTTTCAGGTTCTCACAAAAAAGAGTGAGAAAAAACAACCGTAATTTCCACATCAAAGCTCGACAGTTCAATCCCAAAGGTAGAACGATGAACCCTAAAGGTAGAACGATCGACCCTAAAGGTAGAACGATGAACCCTAAAGGTAGACTTTTCTACCCCAACAGGACGAAAACTTCACCTCAAAGGTAGAACGATGAACCTTAAAGGTAGACTTTTCTACCCCAACAGGACAAAAACTTCACCTCAAAGGTAGAACGATCGACCCTAAAGGTAGAACGATGAACCTTAAAGGTAGAACGATCGACCCTAAAGGTAGAACGATGAACCCCAAAGGTAGAACGATCGACCCCAAAGGTAGAACGATGAACCCTAGAGGTCGATCGCTCGTGATCAGAACAGGAAAATTGGCGAGCCAATCACGAAACTCCGAGATCAAAACACGAAAGTTAATATTCCGAACACAAAATAAATATACAGCATATTTCAGGTAAGTGAGGTAGAAGCTGAAACTAAAAAATAGAATAAAATAAGGCTTTTCCTTCAGCAAGACAGCCATCTGCCTCCTGCCTCCTGGTGTATTAAAGTTAAATGTCTAAGCACTAATATTTGTGTATTTTCAACATAAAGCTTACGCAAAATTGTTTAATAAAGCTTGTTTAAGGTTTTAAGTTCAGATAATTCAAAGTTTTGGAACAATAATGAGAATCCAGTCATGACAATATTTCGGACTTTATTACTAGGGATATTACTGCTATTGCTGTCCCTACCCTTGAGTCAGCAAGCTGTAGCCCAAGCACAACCACCAGTCTCCTTTCTCCCTGAAAAGCGCTTCCCCGTCGGCACTGATCCCAATTCAGTGGCAATAGGAGACTTCAACGGCGACGGTAAACAGGATTTAGTGACTGCTAACACTGGCAGCAACAATGTGAGTGTGCTGCTAGGGAACGGCGATGGCAGCTTTGAAAATCAAACAACCTTCAGCGCCGACTATTATCCCTATTCAGTGGCAATAGGAGACTTCAACGGCGACGGCAAACAGGATTTAGTGACCGCTAACGCTGGCAGCAAAAACGTGAGTGTACTGCTAGGGAACGGCAATGGCAGCTTTGGAAATCAAACAACCTTCAGCGTCGGCACTCAACCCAATTCAGTGGCAATAGGAGACTTCAACAGCGACGGCAAACAGGATTTAGTGACTGCTAACAATGACAGCAAAAACGTGAGTGTACTGCTAGGGAACGAGTAATCACCCCGCCAACCTCGTCTTGAGTCCCAGTGAAAGTTTTACCATCGGCGCAACCTTTAACTTCTAATTTGCTGCCAACACTTTCAAAGACATTGTTTTGATCATCTGCGATGGCGAAACACCATCGCTCCCATAAAATATAGGGGTATGATTACCACACCCCCATACAAATATTTAACTGGTTTTATCTTCAGGTAATTTACATCCCCTGATTTGATTTTTTGCTTTTTAACTTTTGTTTTCGTTTGCGTTTTTCTGTAGAAGCTACCGCATGGTCTACGGGATAACCGACTACAGGAATAACTTGGTATTTTCGGTCTTCTTCCAGGTTTTTCAATTCGGTGTAATCAACCCAGTGAATGCAGTCTACGGGACAGGTGTCAATGGCTTCTTGAATCACATCTTCCGGGTCTGCATCTTGGCGAATTACACGCGATCGCCCATAATCTGGTTCAATATAAAAGGTATTCCGAGCCACATGGGCGCAATGTTTACAGCCAATACAGGTAATTTCATCTACATACACGCCTTTCTGTCGCAGCACGCCGCCTAGTTCCGGTTCTAAACCTGTGCGTTCTGGCGCATCCCGTAAGAACCCCCCTAACTCTGGTTCTAAACCGGAACGATCTTGATCCTGTAGTTCTTGATCTGAGATTCCTAGCGACGGCAGCAAATCAGACATTACGCACTCCAGCGTTGTACAACTAGACGAATTGAACCATCTGCATTCTTTTGTTGTTCAGCGACTTGGAAACCAACTTTAGCAGTTTCTTTCACCACTGTTTGATAAGCATAACGTTGGGTAACTTGGCGCAAAAATCCGTCTACAGATAAATCTTGTTGCCAGTACTGCAAATCAGCCACTAATTCATACTCTTGACCATTCCATCTAAAACCGATGTCATAGCCGTTTTCTTGTTCGATTGTGACTTCAGCTGGATGGGTTTGACCACGATAACCGCGTACCTCTCTAGGGCCTGGTTTCCAGTCTATACCCAAGTCATTAAGAGCATCTTTTAAAGATTCAAGGTTACGAATTTGGGTTTTAATTTGGCTAAAGTGTGACATGGTGGTTAAATCAGTAACAGTAAACTAGGTGGAAAACTTACCATTCGCTGAAGCTGGTTTGCGTATTTACCACAGCCGATTGTTGCGTGTTTGTAGTAAAAAACTCTGAAGTTGGCTCTTGAGTTAGCACTAGTCCTAGCTGTGCTTCGATCGCTGCTGTGACTTCTGCACAAGAATTACCCACTATGCCAGTGACTTTCTCTTGTACCCGACCATCTGGATAAATGATGAACTCTAATGTTTCCATGCTCTTGGCCAACCACCTACGCTCAATCTATACTGCTTCAGTAAAGGGCTAACATTATAGCCACTGGAACATTTTGATTTAGATACAAACTTGCCATTTGTTCAATAATGTTCCATCTTTCAAAATATATATCTCAGAATCTTTACGAAAATTATTATTTTAAGGAGTAAGTACATCGGTCAATAGCTAGTTTCCCTTAACCTTGGCAATTAGTCAAGGTGAGTAGCCCTCAGTATTGATACTTGTAAAATCTCGTAACAATCAGGGTTTCAGACTAAAGTAGCAAGCAAAGCTGAGAAAAAAATGTTAAGGCTTATTGATAGATTTTATCATTACTATTGCTTATGACCTATTCTTTGTCAGTCTTTTAAAGAAAAAAGTATAAAATCTTACTTTATTGGGCAAGCGATCGCTTGGGGGTTGGGAGAGACAAGGGTAAAACACAAGAGCGAGCAGATTGCTTTCTATGAAAATCCCTATTCTAAATTAGATTTAGGCTGTGTTTGAGTAAAAGTAAGCTGATTTTCTTTCATTACTCTCATTAACAATCGTAGTGCTTCATTAACAGCATCAGCGCTAGGAAACATTTCCGCTACATCAGGTTCTAAACGCACTGTTAAACCACCAAAGCTTTTACGTCCAGCACCTAATCTTCTCACCTGTAGACTTTTCAAGTCATATTCTGGTCTTAAATCATCTTCCATTTCTGAGTTATCCTTCTTCATAAGCTTCTCGTTCGGTTGGTGTTACTTCTCTAGCACTAATTATACGAAGTGTATTTCTTCTCTCTGTATAGGAAACAATCAATAAGCGTCTCAAGTTTGATTCACCAACTATAAGATAACGTTCCTCATCTTGGGAGTGGTCTGGATCATAGAAATCTACATAAAGTGGATCATCAAAAACTGTCTTAGCTTCCTCAAAGGAAACCCCATGTTTTGACAGGTTTATTTTTGCTTTATTATTATCCCATTCAAACTGCATGGTTTAAGTTTATCATCTTGTGCGGATAGGCGATCGCACCAAGCGATCTTACAAATCTTTGTATGTTTTACGTTTCTTCGGTTCAACTCAACCTAAAATTACTACAATTACTTGAGTTAATACTTTCAACGCTTTATGAGATATAACGAATAGGATTTTGGCTTCCTTCTGCAAATTCATACCAATTTAAATCTGTTTTACCTACATATTGAACATGAGCTAGTTTTATTTTGTATCTTTCTCTTTCCTGTACAAATTCCACACCATTATGATTAGCAATATACAACTTATTAGTATTTTCTTGACTATCACGTAAGTAAATAATTACGCGATTAATTAAACGACTTGGATCAATTGTCCAGTCTCCTGTGATACCTGTGTTATCATTACCTAACTCAAACCTTGTACCATCAGTAAAGATTACAATAATATTCTCACCCGGTTGGAGAAAATCACGAGCCTTCACAACTTTACTCCTAGAGATATGTCAAATTTAAGCAACAAACAATTACATTTGGCTGTGAGTAAAAAAATTACTAATTGTGTTGTAAGTATAAACCACTTAAAAAGCTGATGTCAAGAAGTAATTAAATTTTTTACTACTTCACCAGTTTGGATCATCTGGCTTTGCAGAATACAGATTAAAATTATAAATATTGCCTGAAAATACGGAAATTATGTCTAACCCTTCTTCAGTTATAAGCGTATCTCCTGAAATCATGGGTGGTACTCCAGTATTCGCAGGTACAAGAGTACCTATACAGACACTTTTAGATTACTTGAAAGCAGGAGAATCAATTGATGATTTTTTAGATGGTTTTCCTTCTGTTAGTCGAGAACAAGTAATTACACTTCTAGAGGAAGCCGAAAAACAGCTGATTGGTATGGTGGCTTAGTATGAAGTTGCTTCTAGATGAATGTATCGATCGCAAGTTAGCCAGAGAGTTTGTCGGCTATGATATTAAAACTGTTCCTCACATGGGATGGGCTGGAACTAAAAACGGTAAACTTCTGGCTTTGGCAGAAGTAGAATTTGATGTTTTTATTACAGTTGATCGAAATTTATCATTTCAGCAAAACATACCACAATTTAATATTGCCGTAATAGTTTTACAAGCACCATCTAACCGATTGACAGATTTAAAACCTTTAGTTCCTAAAATTCTGACTGTACTATCTACAGTAATGAAAGGTCAAGCTGTGCTTGTAAGTGCCTAGCTACTAGGGTTAAATAGACATGAATAAAAATCTCGCTCATTAACCGCGCACCCTTGGATCAAGTAAATCATCAGGAATGCGATTTTGTTCAATATATTGATTAATTTCTTCTTGATGATCTAGATAATAACTTAAAGCGTCAAAAACCTGTGATAATTTTAAATGGGGTAAACGATGGGGTATTTCTTCTGGGGAAACTCCTAAACGCCACATTTCTACAATTGCTCTAACGGGAGTTCTGGTATTTTTAATGATTGGTTCACCATGAAGAATTTCATTATTTCTGACTATATAAAAGTGTTCGGTAGTTTGAATCATATTTATTGAAATCCTCTATTTTTTAGATCATCAGATATACTACTTAGAATTATAGACCAATTTTATATTGCTTAATTCACTCTTTACAAGAATATACCACAGTATAGCAAGTTAAAATAGCTATAAGTAATTTTTTAACAAAACAAAAAATATATTTAATTAAAATGTGATATTTTTTACTTTTAGTTACCATTTGCTACAAAGTAAATAAAACCAAGGTATTAAATTTTGTTTCCAAAAATATACTTTCAGGATGTAGAAAAAGTTTCGCAAGTTTCCTAAATTGAAACCCAAGGCTTTTTATGTTCATCCTGCAAAAGCTTATGAGCAGTTTTGGTGCTAAAAATTTTTGGCAGCGATTAAATAATTTAGCTTTAGTAAGATTTTTACTATTGCTGGCTGTTGGTTGGGCTATTGTCCAACTTTTGGCTTATTTCCAAGGGGTAATTGTAATTTTTACTTTTGCAACTATTTTAGCATTTTTATTGAATTATCCTGTAAAATTGCTATGCCGTTTTTTACCTCGTGGTATAGCAGTAGTTGTGGTTTTTTTATGCAGTATTTCAATTTTGGGTGGGTTGCTATTTACTATTGGTTTGACGGTTTTATCTCAAGGACAGCAATTAATTAATAGTGTTACTAATTTTTTAAATTCTCTTGTTCCTTTGACTGATCAAATTGAAGCATTTTTACAAGGTCGTAATTTGCCAGTTGATTTAAGTGTGATTGAGTCCCAAATCCGTAACCAAGCAGTTTCGATTTTGGTTTCTAGTTTGACGATTTTACAAGGAATGCTGACTAATTTTATTACTTTTATTTTTATTGCTGTTGTCGCTTTTTTTATGTTGTTAGATGGAGATAAGTTATGGAGTTTGGTTTTAAAAACTATTCCCAAGCAACGCCGTGAAAGATTTACTAATGTTCTTAAACGTAATTTTTTAGGCTTTTTTCGCGGACAGTTACTCTTAACTTTATTTCTGTCTGGTGCTACATTTTTAGTTTTCGTTTTGTTAAAAGTACCTTTTGCTTTATTGTTATCGGTAATTATTGGAATATTAGATATTATTCCTGGGATTGGTGCAACTTTGGGTGTTAGCACTGTGACTTTAATTATTTTATCACAAAATGTTTGGTTAGCTTTCAGGGTTCTTGCAGCTTGTATTGTTCTCCAGCAAGTTCAAGATAATTTAATTGCACCGAGAATTATGAGAGGAACTTTAAACTTAAATCCTGTGGTGATATTTTTCGCTTTATTGGTTGGTGCTAGAGTTGCTGGGTTACTGGGCGTTTTTCTTTCAATTCCTATTGCTGGGGTAATTGTTTCCTTATTTGAAATTGAAGAAATGAAAGCAGAAGTTTAATAATTCTTTGTTCATTTTTTGAATATTAGTTATTAAGTAAATATCTAGATTATGACTTTTTTGATAATAATTGGTTAGAGATTAGCCAAAGTGCTGTAAAATAAAGTCAATAGGATAAAGTGGGAGATTATGTCTGATTTAAGAACCGAGTTACTAGAAAATCTAGATGAAGCGGAATGGGAATGGCTGATTCCCCATGCACAAAGGGATGCGCTAATTCTGGTGTCAGACGATCTCAACCTGGTGGATGTGGGGGAAGCGATCGCCAGTGATAACACTACATCTGTGCAACAGTGGATTGATGAGCAGTTACTTACCAAACCCTCAGCAGTACAACTAGGAAAATGGAACACTGACCCTAGCAAGCGTTTTAACACTTTGATTATTCAGCCTTACGTGTTAGTGCAAGAAAAAGCTGCTGCATAAATCCGATAAAAAGGCTAGAATTATTACGATATTTTCAGATTCGACCGTGGAGCCTTGATTCAATCTGAAACCTTAGAACTACTAGAATGGCATCGCCTCTGTCAGCACCTTTCTACATTTGCGGCAACCAAATTAGGGGCGATCGTTTGTCGTGAGTTGCCAATTCCCACATCACAGACCGAAAGTGAGCAGTTGTTAGCCCAAACAAAGGAAGTCTATCAACTGGAAAGTCGCACCACTACTGGATTATCTTTTGATGGTATCCAGGATATTGGTGATGCCTTAGAAAGAGCAGAATTACAAGGAATTTTAAGCGGTGAGGAACTGTTAGCAGTTGCTACTACCCTCGCTGGTGCAAGAAATTTAAGGCGGGTAATTGATAGTCAAGAAGATTTACCAATTCTGACAGAATTAGTGGCTGAATTGCGGACTTACCCAGAATTAGAGCAGCAAATTCACCATTGTATTGATGAAAGAGCCGAAGTTACAGACCGCGCTAGTCAGAAATTAGGAGAAATTCGTACTGAATTGCGACGGGTACGATCGCAAATTACCCAAAAGCTGCACAATATTATTCAGGCGAAATCTAACGCTGTCCAAGAACCAATTATTACCCAAAGGGGCGATCGCTTCGTTATTCCTGTCAAAGCACCACAAAAAGATGCAATTCCTGGTATCGTTCATGACACATCAACCAGTGGTGCGACATTGTACATTGAACCGAATAGCATTGTGCCTCTGGGAAATCAACTAAGACAAACTCTGAAAAGAGAACAAGCAGAAGAAGAAAATATTCGCCGTAATTTAACTAGCTTGGTAGCCGCAGTTAAACCAGATTTAGAAAAATTATTGGCAATTGTGACTACTTTAGATTTAGCTACCGCTAGATCCCGTTATAGCTTTTGGTTAAAAGCCAACCCACCCCGATTTATTAACCGCGCAGCACAAGAAATCATCACCTTGCGGCAATTGCGTCACCCGCTTTTAGTGTGGCAAAATCAACATGAACAGGGACATGAAGTAATTCCCGTAGATTTATTGATTAGTCCTCATATTAAAGTAGTAACAATTACCGGGCCAAACACAGGGGGAAAAACTGTTACCCTCAAAACCTTGGGTTTAGCTGCCTTAATGGCTAAAGTGGGTTTGTTTATTCCCGCTCGTGAACCAGTGGAAATCCCTTGGTTTGAGCAAGTTTTAGCTGATATCGGTGATGAACAATCGTTACAGCAAAGTTTATCTACCTTCTCAGGGCATATCCGCCGCATCAGTCGGATTTTAAACGCCATTTCTCCCCATCAAAACACAGAAAATCCAGAATCAGACAGTCTCCCCATCTCCCCATCCCCCCATCCCCCCATCTCATC
>DATGXQ010000642.1:0-3476 GCA_035298905.1 Nostocaceae cyanobacterium
GGAAGGGAACAGGGAACAGGGAATAGGGAACAGGGAACAGGGAACAGGAAAAAGCTGTGTGTAATTAATTCTGTATGAGAACTTAAAATGGAAACAAGGAAATATTTAATTAGCGAATTGCTCAAAATGGGGAATCCCAAAAATCCCCGATGGATGCCAGATGATCAAGCCCAAGCTTTAGAAAGCAGCATCCAAAGATTTGGCATGGTTGAACCTGTGCTAGTAAATATCCGCACTAAGCGAATAGTGGGAGGACACCAAAGGGTTCAGGCTGCTAATAATGCTGGTCTAACAGAATTAGATGTTTTTATTGTTGACCTCCCTGAAGATAAGGAGATGGCTTTGAATCTCTCCTTAAATAAAATTAAGGGGGACTGGGACTATGATAAATTAGCTGCCCAATTAGCAGAAATAGACCAGGAAAATATAATTTTTACTGGGTTTAGTACAGACGAAGTAAATTCCATAGTTGCAGATTATATCAGCGAAATGGAGGAAGAATTATTTGATGATCCTGATGATGGCTCTCAAGTAGTTGAGGAATTACGCAACAGAAGCGAAGAAGAAGTTGAGGAACAATTTAATCAAACTGTCAAAGTGCAGTTTGGTATGTTCTCTAAAAATATAGAAGCTCCTGTTTATGAGCAATGGATCGAAGGTTTAGCAGAAATTAGTACCAATGGTTCTAGTCCCGCAGCTTTAGGGCTAATTGTGGCTCAAATGCTTCAGGTTGATGTAATCAGCAAAGACCAACCTGCAACTGAAGAAACCGGAGAAACTGACAAATCTGAGAGTGTAGCCGTAGTTTAAATTAATCAACAGTAAATTTTATGACTTATTCCACCGATTTAGTACCAATTGAACAACCAGTTACAAAAGGAAATCACACCATGAATTTTACAGATGACCTTTCCGTTGGGAATGGATTAAATGTTGCCCCTGGTACATGGGAATTTGATGCTGCTGTTGCAGTAGAATTTAACAGTCATGTGGCTAAATCAGTTCCTTTGTATTATGAATTACAAACATTGGCAGTGCAAATCAGTGATTTTTTTATTCCCAAATACGGGCTGATCATTGATTTGGGATGTTCCACAGGAACAACCATAATCAAACTACTTGATCGCCATCAGAAGAAGAATCTACGGATATTGGGAATAGATAATTCAGCCCCAATGATAGCAGAAGCTCACAAGATTTTAGATATTTTTACCAATGTGCAGCTAGAGGAACAAAATATTGTTTTTTGCTCGCTCCCAAAAGCACACTTAATTTATTCCCTCTATTCTTTACAGTTTATAGATTTAGAATATCGGCAGTCTGTAGTAGAGAAAATTTATAATAGCTTACACGAAGGTGGAGCTTTCATTTTGGTCGAAAAAGTTCTTGATGACAACTCAGCCATTAGTGAAATCTATCAGCTGTGCCATTGGGAGAATAAGCAATATGTAGGTGGGTTTAATCCCAGCGAGATTTTAGGGAAAGCACAATCTCTAAGAGGGAGAATGCGCCCCCTATCTACCGAAGAGAACTTACAGATGCTCAAAGATGTTGGTTTTCGTCACACCAGCACATTTTTCAAGTGGTGTAACTTTGTTGGGATTTTGGCTGTTAAATAAATCACCGTTTTAGCGAAAATGAACACAGACTTTCCCGCAAAAAATAACCAAAACGAGCGATCGCACCCAAAGCAAAAGTGCGATCGCAAGGAGGATACTGACTAGTTGCAAGTTGATCAAGGCTAAATTCTCTTGAGGGACTGAAACTCGGATACTGGCTGGTTGCAAGTCTATGTTTAACCTGGGTTCCAATCTTTAGCCCATTCCCAAGACTCGCTTAAAAATAGCGATCGCTCTGCTCTCCTGCGGCGAGATAAACCTAGATATGCCTTAGCTCCTGCTTTGTCCCAACGCAAAAATTGATCCGCCCCTTCTTGATATTTACCTTCATTCAACAGCTTTAAAAGTGTAGATTCTTTGAGCGCACCAGCACCGACGTTGTAACTAAAAGCAACTAAGGCGGCAAATTGATTGTCATTAAGTTCAACTTTGACAGTATTAGTTACCGCTGCTTCAAATTTTGAGAGTTCTTTTCTTAACATTTCCTCGGCTTGAGCCTCGGTAATTGTCATACCAGAACGGATGCCTTCTGTGCATCCCCAACCAATTGTCCAAACGCCTACTACATCTTGATAAGCATTAAGAAGTAAGTTTTCAAAAGATTTAATTAACTTCAATCCTTCTGCATTAATCTGCCTTGCACTCATTTTGATATACTCCTTTCAAGCTTGCAAAACTTCAGCAGCAGTTAACTTAAGATTAGGAAACACAGGTGAAACAATAGCATTATCTGCCACATACACCTGTTGCTCATAAAAACCCTCTACCCATTCCAAAACCGTCACCTTTTGGGCAATAGGATCTACAATCCAATACTCAGCAATTCCCCGCGCTGCATACTCAGAACGCTTATAACGATAATCCCGATTTTCTTGATTTGGACTTACCACTTCCACCACCAACAACGGCGGGGGCATATCCATCAAAACTAGAGAACGTGTTGCTCCTTCCATCACCCTAGCTAACTCTTCGGAAAACACTACCAAATCAGGCACACGTACTCCCACCTGTGTACTATTAACTGCTAACTCTGTCTTCATCCGCAACCGATAAAATGGGATACCTAGTTGGGAAAAATGAATTAACAAAAACATAGCGATACGCTGATTGATCTCACTTTCCGCAGGCATAGCAATGAGGCTTCCATTTTCTAATTCGTATAAAGTATCTGTTCCATCGTTGTAATTGAGGAATTCTTCAAAACTCATCTTTTGAGCGATCGCCGTAGTCATTGCTTTTTCTCCTATATTTTTTTGCAATTAACCAATGTCCCAAAGAAGGGTTTAGCCATTTCACCTGGAATCATCTCGGCATATTTAAAAAAATATCGCAACATAAAATATATAGTATCATTATTTAATAAGTATGATACCAATTAATCAAAGATGGTAAAGTTTACCCCATTGGCCAGTGCTGCTTCAACTTTAAATTTGGTTTTTCTAATAACTCCTAATTCAATTGAATCAGGAGCTATGAAAAAATTAATTAAGGCTTAATTTTAATAGCCTTAAGAGCCGAATCCAAATACTTGTATTCACCGTATTTAGTTTTCAAATCATGCCAAACTTCAAATTTAAATTGCTGATTAACACAAATAGTCCAACAAGGTGGTAATGGTGGATCAATTTTACACTTCCATTTTACTTCACAATTGATAGCAATTGGAGTTAAGAAACTTTTTTCCAAGAAATAATCAACGTAACGCACTCCTCGGTTAGCATTTTTAAGATAGTATAAAAGCCTTTGAGCAAATTCTTGTTCTCGATCACCACAATAACCAGGATAAGGAACACTAAAATCAAAAGTGTATCGTGCAACCCTAGTCCCTGGAGGCGTGTATAAGGTAAGACCAGGAAT
>DATGXQ010000643.1:0-6058 GCA_035298905.1 Nostocaceae cyanobacterium
AACGAGTTCATCTCTTTGAACAAGACATTAATTGTCACCCCCTGGAAATTTGTGACCGCCTCTGGGTGAAAAATCATCTTGACCCGGATGAAGAAAAACTACGGTTTTCAATCTAGATGTGGTTTAACAATAAATTTAAGAATATATCATCTTTTTTTTGTAAAACTGCTTCAAGTAAAGAAATAGGATTTTTCATCAAACCTGCCATTAAACTTAATGTTTCATGCCATTCAAAATCCCAAAAATGTGCTTTTGCTAGTTCAATACAATCTGATGAGCGTTGCAAATAACAAGCGGTTAAATATTCTTGAAAAGTTCGGTGTAAAAACAGGTATTCTTTACCATCTTCATGTAATTTTGTTAAAATACCATCTTGTACAGATAACTCTGTAATTATCTCATCTGTATCAGCATTTCTAAAAACACTTGCAACTTTACCACTTTGCAAATATTCCTCAATTTGATCATAAAGTTCATCGGTGGTAAATATCTCTTTATCTGCACAACTGAAATTATAAGCCAATTGTTCTAATAAACGAATTTTAGCTTTAATTCTTCCTTCATTTTGTGGCTGTCGGTTTTGAGTCCATTTAGCCAACATATAATTTACAGCTTTTTCATATATTTCACAGCGTCTTGCTGGGAGAGTTAAACCTTTTTCTTGATACAAGCTGCAAATTAAAGATAGCAGTAAAGGATTTTGTACTAAACCGCGAATTTGAGGTTTATTCTCTAATTCTCTAATTAAAGATGCAGCCGAAACGGAATGATCATCAAGATATTCAGCAGCATTATTAAACCAAGTTTGAATATATTTTTTTATTTGTGGCTGATTAAAAGGTACAATCTCAACATCTTTACCACTGTTTAAAAATGTTCCGCTATAACCCACTATCCGAGATGTACAGATAATTTTACAATCATAATTATTAAGAAAGGTATTTAATTTATCAGCTAAACTATTTCTACAATCTTTCGGTGCTTCGTCTAGTGCATCTAATAGTAATAGACATTTACCAGCCTTTAACTGAGATTCTAAAAAAGTCCTAATTTCTAGGAAATGCCTTTCATACTTTGATTCTAGCAACTTGAAAATAGCATCACTTACTTTTGCTGTTACATCTTTAGTAGCTTCTGCTATTTCCGAAAGTCTCAAAAAGATGGGGATAAATATATTTTCTAAGTTTTTACTGTTATTTTCTAAATTTTGTAATGCTTCTTGTGCTGCTGAATAAGCCTCTAATTTTAATAATGTAGTTTTTCCCATTCCTGGATCTGCAAGCACAATTAAGCGTTTATGCTGTTTCTTAGCTTCTTTACAATCTACTTGAGTTCGTTGTTCATCTTCCGAAGATTTGAGAGAATAAGCGCGGTTAAGTTCTGCGGTTGATTCTGCATAACTCCAAGTAGTTTCTATTGTATGAGTGTATTTTCTTTCTAAAGTCACCTGAATAGGAATATATTGATTTTTGAGAATAATATTTTGTTGTGTATGGAATAGCTTAATGTACTGAAATTCATTAATAATTTGTTTGAGAAAATTACAAACCGCTTCCTTTTGTGTTTGTTCATTAGAAATAACTGTATTTTGTGTTTCTAGATTTTGTATTTGTTGCCATTTTGGCCATTTTTCCTTCCACAACCAATTATAGACAATAAGCCAAGGTTCTTCATCCTTCTTTGGTCTTCCTCTTTTTCTTTCACTAGGAAGCTGAGGACAGTCTGCTTTTAAAGCTGAATATATGTTTTGTAATTCCTCTTCTAGTTTTTGTTCTTTATCTCCACTCTCACCCAATTTATTCCAAGAGTTAATCTTTTTTGCAAGTTCTGAGTTGATAATTTCTTTCTTGTAACGATTAAATCTTTCCAAAAATGCAATCAGGGTATCACCAGCAAGACCATACTCGTCGGCTAGTTCTCTTAAAAAAATTTCCTGTTGTGCAAGTTTGTTATCTGAGGAAGCCACAAAACACCCCTTATAGATTTAATTCTATTTATTTCTATTTTTACTATCTTTTTTCTCTATTTGGCAACTCCTAAAGTTAAATCATCAAAACAAATTCACTTTAGTTAACACCTATGAGTTACCAACTACAGCTAAGAATCGCTATCCAACACCCAGAGGTTTACGGTTTCATCTGGTTAGAGTCACAGACCAGTAAGCAATCACAGCTACTTGTTAAACCAGAACAGAAGGGAGATTTATTACCATTAATTGAACAGGCTATTATTAATTTTGTCCCCTTATTATCCCCAATAGATGCGGTTTGGGCTGTTCCTATTCTCAAGTTGTGTTTTGCTGTTTTAAAATTCCAACAGAAGAAATAAAATCAAGGCTATAGCCCTGGAATCAATTCCGGGCTAATAGCTAAAGTCCGTTAAAACGGACTAAGTTCATTTTTGAGAATCAGTCTGATTTTCTTCTTCTTCATCATCTCCCCAAGCTTCTAACCAATTACCATCGACATCTTCAAAATATAAATCTACACAATCAAGTCCATAAGTCATCCAGTCTTTCTGTAACTGTCTACTAGCTTCTAGACGTTGCAGAAATTCTTCATATCTTTTTTGATCGTCCGTGCTTCTTTCTTGTATCATAAGAACTAAATAAAATTTAAAGGTCACTTCCGCAAATTAGATAACCATTAACTAAAATAAAGAGCTTTAATGGAAATTATCTAAATTTATTGCTGGAAATTATTGTTAGGTAGATTGGAGAAAAACGAATAACTGGGTTATTGCTGAATTTATTTTTTAAAATATCTTAAATCATTACGGTCTTGATATTTAGCAATGTAATCTACATTTTCTCTTTCTATTTTTGACAGTAACTTTTTCGGAAATTCTTTAGCTGAATACTTAGGACTATACCAAGACTGTTGATTAAAATATTCTTGTAAACCAGGTGTTTCAAACAGACGACCGTGAGCAGCAAAAATGGAATTTCTCATAATATCTAATTCATAGCCACTTTTACCGTCTAAATCTGCGTCTGTCACCAATCTTTCAGACAGCCAAGCATAATTATTTACAGATGTATCTTGTGCTGTTGGTGGTGCTTGTGTGCTAGTTTCTGGAGTATTGTTTGTTTGGGGTTCTCCTGTTTGAACTGTTGTCGAAACTTCTGGTTGTTGAATTTGCGGATTTAATTGAGATTGGGAATTTTGAGAAATGTTTTGCTCGTTTTGAATTGGTGGTTGCTCGTTGGTTTGTGGTTCAATATTTTGGGTAATGTTGGGGATATCTTGTCTTTGTGATTGGGTGGTGGTGGGAATTTCGACAGTTTTGGAAATTTGGGTGTTATTTTGGGAAGATTGAGAATTGATAGATTTGGAAATTCCTGATGTTTGTGATGGTGATGAATTTGTGACAGGTTGAGGTGTTTTTGTTATTACTTGACTAATAATTACAGATGCACCAATTAAACCACCTGCAATTAAACTACCAATTAAAACACTATTTTGATTATTATTTTTTGGCTGATTATTTTGATTAATGGCTGCGGGTGCGAGGGGGATAGTGGCTGGTATTGGTGCTGGTGTTGGGGTGGGTGGTTGGGTGGCTGGGATAGAATTGGCTATATCTTGTTGTGGTACGGTTGCTACTGTTGGGGCAATTGTGGGTGATGCGGTGAGTATCTGAGGATTTGTTATACTTTGAAGCGCATCTAACATTGCTTTGGCTGTGGGATAGCGATCGCGTGGATGATAAGCAATACTTTTACTGAGTATTTCCAATAAAATCGGATTAATATGACTAGCGTAATGTTGCCACACTACTTCACCGGTTTGGGGATCTGTTTCTAATTGTTGCGGTTGTCTCCCGGTGAGCAAGTAAATTGCTGTCATCCCTAAGCTATATAAATCACTTGAATAAACTGGTCTACCGGCTGCCTGTTCACTAGGCATATATCCCGGTGTACCAATTACTATGGAACTGGTGGGACTACCTTGGGAATTGACTACTGTTCCCATTGATTCCCGCACCGCACCAAAATCAATTAACACCGGTTTACTATCCCGATGACGGATAATGATATTATCTGGTTTGATATCTCGGTGGACTATGCGCTGGGAGTGGACATAATCTAGTACAGGTAATAAATTTAGCAATAATTCCCTAACAGTATTTTCTATAAATAATCCTTGCTTGTGAATTTTGGCTGTTAAGGTATCCCCTTCTACCCATTCCTGCACTAAGTAAAATTCTCCCTCGGCACAAAAATAAGCGTATAAAGCGGGAATTTGGTCAGATGCACCACCAAGGGCTTCTAAAATTGCGGCTTCTCTTTGAAATCTTTCTTGGACAAGTTGGTAAATTTGCGGGTTGTTCTGAATTGGTCGCAGTTGTTTGACTACACAGCGCCGCTTGGAGGGCATATAGGTATCTTCAGCCAGAAAGGTTTCTCCAAACCCACCAGCACCAAGAACTTGAATTACTTGATAGCGATCGTTTAGCAGCTGTGTTGTCATTTCAAACTAACCTGCGTTAACCCTGAAAAATATACTAAACCACTAATCTGATTTTCGGTATAGTACAGCAGATTTCAGCTAAATGAGGTACGAATGTTAGGAACAAAGCCTGATGCTAAAAGACTTTCAACCCTGTTCCCTGTTCCCTGTTCCCTGTTCCCATAGGTGTAAACTTAAGTCCTAACGAATAGAATTCGTGGCTACACAGGCCAAGTCCGCCTACGCGGACTAATGAAAAATCAGAGTTTTGAACCCCACGCAGGTGGCCTTCCCTGCGGGAAGCCGCTACGCGTCTTGTCTGTGTAGACGTGGTTTCTAACCGCCCATTTTTCTACAAACAGGATTTTAGTTAACTAAAGTCAGCCCTAAAGTATCAAATTTTTCACTTTTGTCAGGATTCCTACACCTCCTTCACACTCCATTACCCCTATCACTATTGACTTTTATTACTAAAAGCTCTAGATTCATTTATTGAGTTAATTGCGACTTTTTTGCAAAAATATTGAAAATATTTCCAATCAAGGGGTAAAAATGAAAGTAAGCAACAAAAGCTTGTTGGTTGCTGGAGGGGCATTAGCAGCCTTGACAGGTCTGTGTTTCGGCAATTTAGCAGAAGTACAAGCAAATATTGCTAACACTAATTCTCGGCAACAAGCATCATACGTGCTTGCCCAAAAACCAAAAACTTTAACAGTTATTTTTCCTAGTCGCGCTGATTCTACAGATTTGCAAAGTAAAGCCAACAACGTAGCAGCGTTTTTATCCAAAGAAGTAGGAATCCCGATTAAAGCCCAAGTTGGAGATGATACCGCAGCTGTGGAAGCTTTAAGGGCAAATCGCGCGGATGTAGCTTTTTTAAGCAGCCGTCCAGCATTGAAAGCAGAACAATTAGCCAATGCCCGGTTATACTTGGCTGAGGTGCGGGCTAACTATTCTGGTAGATATACTTATAATTCTGTATTTGTTGTCCCCAACAATAGCAACCTCAAAACTAAAAATAATGCTAAGGCGACATTAGGACAGTTGCGGGGTAAAAGAATAGCTTTTACTTCCCCTACTTCGGGTTCAGGGTTTATTTTTCCGGTGAGTGAGTTAGTGAAAAATGGCTTTGTTCCAGACCGCGATCGCTTACAAGGTTTCTTTGGGCAAGTTAGCTATGGTGGTAATTATAGCAAGGCTTTAGAAGCAGTGGTGCGCGGTCAGGCAGATGTGGCAGTGGTGTCAGAATATGCCCTTTTCCCTCCTTACATCTCTGCTGAAGATAGAGGTAAGTTAAGAATTTTACATAAAATCTCTGGTGTTCCTGCTCATGGTATCGCCGTTGATGATGATGTTCCCGCACCACTACGGGAAAAGTTAATTAATGCGTTGCTCAAATTAAATCAAGCTCAAAATAATCAATTACTCCGCAATTTGTATAATTCTACTGAGTTAGTGAGAGTAGATCACAACCGTCATCTTAGACCAGCTCGTGAAGCATTAGAAAGAATCGGTATTCAGCCGTAATGGAGAGGGGAGACAGGGTGAGGGAAGAGGGGAGATGGGGAGAGGGGAGAGGGGAGAATCTTTTTGTCTTTCTTTCTCCG
>DATGXQ010000644.1:0-5925 GCA_035298905.1 Nostocaceae cyanobacterium
GGGGAGGTGGGGAGATGGGGAGAACATTTTATATACCTTCTGCCTCCTGCCTTCTGCCTCCTGCCTCCTGCCCTCCTGCCCAATCTAAGCTTGAGATTTTGGTAGTTCAGCGAACTTATCGAGATAAACTTCCAGTGCCATTTGAGCATCTTCGCGGGAAGTGAGCGATCGCTTTACCTGACCTAAGTATAATGGTACTGTTAGCCCTGGTTCTGGGTGTATAATTGTCCGAGCGCGAATAGTTAGCTGATTGTTACTTGCACTACCCAATCGACCTGGAGAGTATAAATTACTCGCTGCTTGCCGTAAAGTTGCCTCTAATGCAGTTGGAGTAATATCTGGCTTCAAAGCGATTACCGCCTGAGTCGCACCATTATCATAAACCAAAGTGTATTTAACAGCACCAGGAATTACTGTCCGACTTGAGGGGACTAGAGAAAGAGCAAATAAACCAGATGTCAGCACCAGCATAAAGCCAGTTGTACCCACCAGCCGAAAGCGGATACCCCATTTCAGAACAAAACCTAAAATTGTTAAAGCCGCAAATACTAAAGTGGCAATACCCGACCATTGGGTATACTGCAAAAAGTCAGCTGTTGAGAGCATAGATTTTGGCTATGGAGGTGTTTTCTTGATGACAACACCACCATTTTACCTATTACTGGCACTTTGGATGTTTTAAGCAAATTAATAACGATTACACCTTACAGATAAACCGTTATCATTTTCGGAAACATCTACTCTATACTCTGCTAGGCATTTTTCTATAGCATTACCTTGTCTAATTTCCATTTCTTGTACAAGTCGGCAAGATTGAAATTGTCCCTGTGGGTCAAAATTTATATACTCTTGAGCTTTGCAAGAAAAAGTAAATGTACCAGAACGTGGATGATACCTTTGCAAAGTTGTATCTTGAGCTAAGATACAACCAGCTAGGGAACCATTGCTATATTTATTAATTGTCCCTGGTTCACAAGTAATTGATGCAGAAGCAGGTAAAGATAGGACAAAATTAAATGTCAAAAATCCTAGACTAGATGTAAGCAATGTGTAAATCTTGGTAGATAAATTCATAACTTCTCCCTGAGTGTTAAATGAAAAAAGCTAGATAAAGGCATACTTGAGGAATACCTGTAATTGATAAATTGAGCAATTTTTGACAGTTTTACAGCAGGGAACAGGGAACAGGGAACAGGTTTGAAAGTTTCTTATAATAAGGCTTTGTTCCTAAAATCTGTACCTCATTTACCTGAAATATGCTGTATTTCCAGCAGCAAGTTAGGGTAACTAATTTAGTAATTAGTCACACTTATCTCATCAACAAAATATAGGTAATACAATATTTGCCTGAAGATACAATTAGTTAGCCTATATAGCCGACTAATACCAAATCCTGTTTTATTACCCCCCTTATAAATTAGTCCGCGCAGACAGACTTAGCTTGTGTAGCCAAGCCACTGCGTTGGGCGGGTTTCCCGACTTGTAGCAAGTGGCGCGCGACTTCTAGTCGTTAGGGCAAAAGACGGGTTTGAAATGAGGATTTAGTATAATACCAAATCCTGTTTTGTTACCCCTCTTTTTTCATTAGTCCGCGTAGGCGGACTTTGCTTGTGTAGACGCGATTTCCAATCGCCCTGGATAAAGCTCCTGACTTCTTAGCAACTATAGGATAATTTTATATTCTCTCACCAAAGGAAATATAGTAAATTTACTGAAAAGCAGAAATTAATTATCAATCTCCACCCCTAACTTCTGCTTTATATTCAATTGCTTTACAGCGTTTTTCATATTAGGGAGGTACAGTATTTTATCGCCAACCCTGTAGGGGCGGGGTTTCCCACCCTCAAGTTTATTGCATTCACACGAGAAACGCTATATATTCAATCTCGTATTCACTTCCCCCTCAAAACCCTATCAAAAACTACCTAGAGGGATTTGTAATGTCTTGCTATAAATGCTAAAATTCCGCCCCCTAAATAGATAATTTAAGGAGCGAAATAATTTACTTAACCAAGATTATAGAATAACGGGACTATAGGGTGTGAATGGAGTAATAGGATAAGTATAGATGATTCTTCCACCTACTGCACCTTTTAACTCCTCATTGGTTAAATCATGGAGAAAAGATTCAGAATCTTCAAATAATTCTGTACCAGTTACTTTCAATTCATTGATTTTTAGCTTGGCCATTTGAATTACTCCAAAATAATCTACATTGTTTCTAAAATCAAACACTTTGGCTTGATTTATATTCTTAGTCTAAACAATGTATCTGGAAAATTGAAGAGAACTTAGAAAAACATTTGGTCGAAAAAGGACTATTTATGTCCCTTTTAAATCATGCCAAATTCTCAAAATATTTTAATTTCCTTGAGCTAATTTGACATTTAACTAAAACAGCGAGGGATAGTATTATTAGGATTTCCGTAATAATCGAGAATTTCATGAGTTCGTTTTACCAGTGATTCCATCAAAACAGCCATATTCTTTTTCACTGCTAATTGTTCTGTTGGTGAAACATAAGGAATTTCTGAGAATAACGCTCTGGTAATATCTTCGTGTTCTCCTTCTTCATTAATTCCTGCATGTAGTAACATAGGTTTGTAAAACTCCGCAGGTAGTCCTTTAGCATCAGATTGTTGTTTGAACAATTCATGAAACTTTTTATCATCTTGCTCAAATATCAATAATGCTGCTTTAAAACTCAAAGGATGCTGAACAGCGAAAATTCCTAAACTTGCACAAATAGAGAAGGTCATTGGTAGCGGCTGCATCTGCTGTAATTGCTCAAATTTAATCCCAACACTTTTGAGGGAATTTTCTACCAATTTGTCATGATGCAACTCGGAAACAAAGAAATCTTGCAGGATTTTTTGTGTAGTATTTGATTCAAAATTGGCTAAAGATGGGGCTAAGAGTCTAGGACACAAATGAGTGATGTGATAAGATTCTAAAGCATAACCAATTAACTGTTCTTTGGTAATTGTGCCATTAGCCATCTTTTCAGAAAAGGGAGAACTGCTAAATTGCAGCTTTTGATATTCTATAAATCTGTATAATTCTCGGTAAAATTGTCTGCCACTTACACCGCGATTTTCTTTTTCTCTTTGAGTTTCAACTAACAGCCCACGACGAGTAAAATCTATGATTATTTCTGGAATATCTTCTTGAATTTCTGGACAAGCTTGAGCTAATTGCTCTAATGAGTAACCACCAATCTGCAAAAGTCTAAATAATTTAACTGTCTCTGCATAATATTCTGGTGGAATGGAGAGAGAGCATCCTTGATGATGATCACGAATTTCTATTTCGTTATCTTGGAATTTCAACAATACTCTATCTTTAAACACAGGTTGTTTTAGTAAAGTTGTAGTCAAGGTCATAATTTATTCTGGGTATTAGATAGTGGCTAGTTTTCGCAGTAAATTATTAGTGTTGGTGTAGTAGTTGCAAATAGCCTGATAGAAATTATTGTAAATTTCTACAAACAAATATATTTGCGATTTTAACCTTTGCTTGGTTGCTTCATCAATTGGGGCTAGTTCTTGATAAATATGGGAAGTAAAGCTTTCAGGAGCAGAATTAAGTTTATAATTGATTAACTGTTGTAGTGGTTGGATAAACAAATCATCAATTTGCATCTGCTCACAACTCTGAATATATAACTCGAAAATTTTCAATTTATGAGTTGCTAAAATTTCTAAAATGCTCAAATAAAATAAAGGATCAAAATTAGCCCAATATGTTAAAGCATTAGAAATAGCCATAGTTTCTGGCAGAGGTAATGTTTCCAGTAGTTGTTCGTGACTAATAGCTATGGTATTTAGTGCTGTCAATAATAATTCGTCCTGTCCGTATTCTTGAGAGTAGCGCTCTTTAACTACTTGTCTAATTTTGGCTGAACCTTGAAAGTTAAATAAAGGTGAATGAAAATCAGAGTTGTGAGTAAATAAGTGATAATGCTCTATCACAAAGCCATATATTACATTTCTAGGTAAATCGGGTGTAGTTGAGTTAAATGCTTGCCATAAGGAATTATCTTTTAAGCTTTTGTCAAATAATTTATCAGCTAATTTTTCCAATTCCTGACTAGCATCAATACCTGAATGAATATTTAATGAGGAGACATCATCAATAAAACCTTGTTTGTCTAAATTAAGGATTAGTTCATAAATCAGTTCAGGATTTTGAGGGGAAAAATTTTCTTGCAGTTCTCTTAAATTATAAGTTCCGTCCATCTTAGAGAGGATTTTTTGCAACTTCTCTTTTGATTGTCCATGCACCTGAAAAGCATAATCTCTGCCTTTTTGAGAAAGAATTAAATGGTCTTGATAGATACTGATTTGACCATTTAATTGAGGACGCATTTCTAAAGGCAGAGTTTGATGGGAAATTTTGTTATTACCAGAATTAGACATTAATCTAATTTCTCCTAATTTATTTTGATTATGTCAAATTAAAAAAATACAGCAGGGAACAGGGAACTCTTAACAGGGAACAGGCTTGAAAGTCTCTTAGCATAAAGCTTTATTCCTAAAATTTGTCCCTCATTTACCTGGAATCTGCTGTAATCTTCACTCTTTCAGGTGTGAAAAAAAGTGAAGATTTGTAAGCAATCAATTAGAGAATTACTGCACAGTAAGGCAATGGTAATACTACGGTTTCAGGAACATGTCCATAAGGAGATAGTGGTAAACAAGGGCCTGGGTTATAGGTGTATGGTTCTGTAACTGCTATCCCTCCAGTAATGTTCCCCATTTCATCAGAGTTTAAGTCTTGCATTAAACTTTCTGAATCTGTAAATAATTCAATGCCGGTAGGTTTGATTTCACTAATTTTGATTTTAGACATGATTGTGACCTTGATATCTGTGATTTAACCCAGTTGGGATGTAGTCATATCATAGCGATAAGCAATAATTTATTCAGAAATAACGCAAAAAATAAGGGACATAATTGTTGCAGATATTGCCCTAATTTTTGCAAAATGAGCATTTTCCAGATTATTTCATCTTGATGCTAGAAGCTTTTCTCTAGGAAAGGTTTTCGTTCTTGACATAAACCCCTAAAATCAATTTTGGGCTAATAGCTCAAGTCCGTTAAAGGGGCAGGTTTTTTGGCTGCGGGTTTGCGCGTTGAATCCGCCTGCGCGAGGACCTGCAGGTTTTGTTTACGCTCGATGGCCACATCCAGCTGGGTGATGGCAATCCGGCCGTAGGCGCGCGCCCCTTCGAGCACAATCGTATGGTCGCGGAAGTCTTCCTTGCGCTGCTTCAGGTCCTTGAGGTATTCCGCGTCTTCGGGATCCTTGCTGGCCTTCGCCTCCCTTGCCGCGTTTTTGATGTATTCCTGCTCGTATCGCCTTTCGACTTCGGGGGCAGCGCCCAGGCAAGCGTTGATTTCAAGAAAGGCTTCGCGGAACTTTGGCAGCAGGTCTTCGGCCTGTTCCGTGATCTCGCACAGCGAGAGCCCCTCAAGCTTCTTGTACAATGCATGCAACCTGTTGGCGCTGCCGATACCATAGGACGTCACGGCTTCGCGCTTTTCGGGCGTGCGATCGATGGCATCCATCAGTACATCCATCCGGTCTTTGAGGGCGGCATCGGCGTCCTGATAATCAATGACGCGCAGGTCGTTATTCTTCGCAGCGCGGCTGAATGTCTTTTTGGTGCTCTTGGTCATTGATGTCTCCTGTAATGCTGCATAAACAGTGACAGGTTTGCCGCCTGATCAACATTATGTCAAGACAAATTGATTTATTTATAAGAGGGGTTTTAGTTTTATAAAGATTTTTCCACGCAACTTGAAATTACGACCATAGTGACCCTAGCTGAGCATCTTCTCCGCATGCCATCCGGTGCGGCGCTTCCTTGTGATTTCCATGATGCCGAGGCGCGTGAAGCCGTGGCAGATGGCGGAGGACGGG
>DATGXQ010000645.1:0-19338 GCA_035298905.1 Nostocaceae cyanobacterium
CATAGCATAAATCACTTCTAAGCCTTGCTATACAAGCACTTTAGGCATTTAGAGGAATATTCTACCCCCGTGAACGGTTACATTTAAACTTTCTTCTAAAAATTTATCAAATACCTAAACGTTTTTGTGCTTCTGCTAAGGAGACTCGCTGAGTTGAACGAGAACGTTGTGCTAGAAATTCCATAAATTCTTGATTTTCTTGTAGTGCTTTTATTTCATCTACAAAATTATCAACTATAGATAAAACAAATTCTTTTCCGTTAGGTTTCTTGAGAATTATTGTGTCTTTTTCTGCTAGTTCTAATAATTCAACTAATGTTAGTGTGGATTGGGAAATTTCAATAGTTCTCATGAATTAATCTCCTGACCTCGAATGTAAATTCTATTATGTTCTTTAAAATAAAAAGAGTTAAGAGAAGAGCGAGATTTATGAATCAATATAGTATGGTTGTTCAATAGTCAGAAGAAGACCAACTTTTTTTAGTCACTATTCCTGAATTTAGTCATCTTGTAATTATGCCTTGTACTCACGGTAAAACTCGCGCTGAAGCTATTCAAAATGGGGAAGAAGTAATAGAAATGTATTTAGAAGCTTGGCAAGAGGAAGGTGTATCTATTCCTGAACCTAATATTTTACAAATTGCTTAATTTTTTAATAAAAGCTGATAAGACGAACAGTGAACATTTTTATTAATTTTATTAATATTTACTGTTTTTCTAATATACTTGCCATTCTATAATACCTAAAGCGATCGCTTGTGGGATAGAATTGTACAAAGTTCTGTTCGCAATGATAAAAGATGTTATTTTTCATTCCGAAAAACAAAACAATCTCCGTCATAAATGGATAGTTGAGTTCACAAAAACAAAGTTATTGCTATTAATAGCATCTGGATTAGAGAGTACAGCGATTTGCACTCGTTCAGCACCACAACTACCATCAACATCAAAGAATAACTTACCTTGAGCCTGATTGTAGATGAAGCGATCGCATCCTACAATAGCACTTGTACCTAGTCTCAACATTAATGAAGAGAGGTTAAGAAAAAGTTTAAAGGCTCTTGATTATACACAAAGTGGTTGTAGATACAGCATCTCATTGACACATAAATTTAACCTTTTAAACCGTGCTAACTCTTCATAAAAATAGGTAATTTATGGAAATTTCCCCCTCAAAAGGGGGAGGATATATTAATACTTACTAAGCCTTAACTCGCTTGGCTTGTATTTCATGAGCAGATACTCGTTTAACTTTACTAACTAAACCCAGTTTTTCTAAACCTACTATGAATAAATAGCCTAAATCCAGTTGCCAAGGTTCTAAACCCTGTTTAGCTGAATGGGGGAAAGCATGATGGTTGTTATGCCATTCCCCAAGAGAAATAAAAGCTATCCAATGATTTGTACTGAATCCTTCTGCCTTTAAAGGGCTAGGTCCAAAATAGTGAGTTATTCCCCTACCAAAAAATTCAACTTGGTCTTGAAGAAACATCCGAAATAGACCACCCCACAGTAATGCAGTCAAAGCACCTGTCCAAGTATGAGTAATTACTAAACCAAGTAGAGCAGGTAAGAGTAAACTTAAGAGAAACCACAAATATTGGAGTCTATCGAGTTTAGTAATTACCTGGTCATTCACCATATCAGAAGCATATTTCTTGATTTTCTCTTTCAAATTCAGATTACTGGTGAATAGCCATCCAGAATGAGCGTGCCACAAACCTCGTATCACCTTGAAGGGTCTATCACCTTCTTGAAGATGAGGTGAATGTGGGTCTCCTGGTTGATCTGGAAAGGCATGGTGACAACGGTGAACTGCTACATATTCAGTAACAGTAAGATGTGATCCCATTAGCCCTAAGATTGCTAAGAAAACCTTTACTGGCTGCACGGGTTCAAAGCTACGATGAGCAAATAAACGATGATATCCAACAGTGAATCCAAGAGCCGTGAAGAAAATAAATAAGGATAGAATGCCAATATCAACTAAACTGACTCCATACTTCAAAGCTCCCCAAATAGTAGCGATTAATCCAAAGTAGGGCAGCAACAATCGAAAAAGCATGAGGCTTTGCCAAGAATCAAATTGCCTAACATTTTTGCTATAGCTAATAGGAACTTTGATTGCCATAATTAGGTACTTAATTTTTGAGTAAAAGATTAATTTTTATCGAAATCACCAATAGCCAATATGTCATTCATTAACCAAAACAATCTTGCCAATTACCTTAGATTGACTGATTAAACGGTGTGCATCTACAGCTCTTGTCAAGGGGAGAACTTCAGAAATCACTGGTTTAAGTTTGCCTTGAGCGCACAAATCTAGCAGGGTTAGTAAATCTTTTCGATACCAATCTGGGCGCTGATCCTGAAGAGTGGATATTGTATAACCCATGATTCCAATGTTAGGAAACAACATATCGAGAGGGCTAAGACGCGGTGATTGTATAAATCCCAGAAGCGCACTTATTATGTTCTTGCGACCATTAGAGACGGCGGCAGAAAAACCATAGGCTACCAGGCGACCACCAGGACGCAAAGTACGGAGTGATTTTTGCCAATGTTTTCCTCCTATGGCATCAAACACAGCATCAACACCATCGCCAGTTTGTTGCCGTACGACCTGCACAAAGTCTTGAGTTTTGTAATCAATTGGAACTGCACCGTAGCCTTCGATGATAGGGTGCTTGCTCCTAGAAGCTGTACCCCAGGCATCAAGTTTCATCAAGGTAGCTAGTTCCAAAAGAGCAGTCCCTACTCCACCAGCTGCTCCATGTACCAAGATTCGATCTCCTGCATAAACTCTAGCCATTCTGTACAGCATTTGATAAGCAGTTAGATAGTTAAGTCCCAATGGTATGGCCTGGACATCATCTACAGAATCGGGAATGGGAACCGCTAAAGATGCATCAACTGTGACTGCTGATTGATAACCACCAAACTGGATTACTGCTAGTACTCTTTGACCTACGGTAAGACCAGAAACACCTTGAGCGATCGCATCTACTTCACCTGCTACATCGAATCCTGGTACAAAGGGAAGGCGCGGAGCTTGAGGATATAAACCTTCGCGCATTAATACATCAGCAAAAGCGACTCCAGTTGCGCGAATACGGATACGGATCTGACCTGGCCCTGGTTGTGGCAGAGCTACTTCCTGGATTTTCAGGACTTCAGGTCCCCCGTATTTGCTAATTATTACTTGTTTAACCACGTTAAGTATTTTTTAGTTAAGAATTGTGCAATGTGTCACAATTAATCTGGTTTTTCTGCCGATTTTTAATTGATAACAATGCACCTAACACAATAGCAGCACCTAATGGATTCAGTAAATCTGGCTCAGGTACTGGTGTTGTCGCTAATGTTGATCTTCCTATTCCTGTAGTTACTTGAGGGCTTCCTCCAGGTACAGTAATGGTCGATTTAATTTCTGTTACATTTATATTCCCTATTACGTTTTTGGTGGGCTTAAAAATACCTCCTACTTCTACATCTACAAGTGTACTAACAGTGATCGTATCTGAAGTTGTATACTTAAGACCTGGTAATATTGTGTCCGGCCCTGCTGTTCCTCCTCCTATAACTAGTGCATCAAACTTTAAACTTTGAGCTTGACCAATCGGGAGATCAGGTACTGCACTCAGAAGAGGTCCACTTTCAGAAACATGAACTCTGATAGGAGGTCTTCCAATTTGTTGAAGTAAAGGAAAAGAAAGTAAATAGTCAATTTCTACCGTTACAGTTTTTGTGTCAAAATTGACATTAAATGTTTGATTCTTTGGTTTGGTTAAATCAATAGAATAAGATACTTCTCCAGTCGAGACTGGACCAAAACCAAGATCAATATAAACTGGAGCAACAGTCCCTGTGGAAGATTGATAGAAATATGTTGCATCGCCTGTTAGCGTTACTGCTTTAGCAGAGTTTTGAAAGATGCCTAAAGCTAAGGGTAAGCTTACATAAAATAGAAGCTGATTAAATAATTTTTGATTTCTTTTGATGCTTGTGTTAAATTTTACTTTCATTTCTGTCTTTTCTCGTCAGGATGGTATGGACGGATGATAACTCTGCTTGCTTTCAATACGGTTTTGTTAAGGTTTAGAACTCAAGAGCTACGTAGGTTGTTGGCTTTAAGAACGTATCATCGAATGGACTCGCTACAGTTCAAACTAACACTTTTAGTGCTGTGTTAAATCTGGCTCATGTTCCACTCAAATTACAACAGTTTTTAACTGAATGTATTGCAATAGCTTTTAGTATCAAAATTTAGTAAAAGCTAAACATTTGGTATCAGTGTTACTTTACCAACCTCTTCCTGGATTTTTTCAGAAGTTGTGGAACTGTTCGTATCCAATCTTCTGCTCCTGTCCAACTGTTGGGGCCATCTAACCTAAATTGTGTAGGTAGCTTGGGACCAGTCAGTAAGTAAGATATCAGATTCCAATGACGCCATAATTTGGGACGAGCATTGATGAGTCCAGCAATTTCATCAATATATTCCAACTGCTTCACTTGGAAAGAACGATAGATGCTAGTAATCCAATTTTTCTTCTGCTGTGCGGATTGATTTTGAATTTCTACTTGCATCTGTTCTGGAGAGGGGAGAGAAACTTCACCAGAAAGCACTTTGGAAAACCATCTTGCTTGGATTTCCGCACAGGGAAAAGCTGCTCCCAAAACACGAATTATTCCAATGAAGGCACAATTTGGAATATAAGGATGGAACACATGTTTGTATAAATCTACTCCTTCTGTATGTACATCTACAATAGGTGAATCAAAAAACGGAAAATTAACATCATAGCCAGTAGCCAAGACTACTATATCTGCATTCGCACTAGTTCCATCCTGGAATATAACTCGATTGCCTTCAAAGTTGATGATACTCGGTTTTACCTGTATAGCTCCTAAGCGAACACGGTTGAGAATATCATCATTAACACTGACTATCGAACTGAGAACATCAAATTTAGGAAGCAGATTACAACTTTCATGTTGTGATGAAATGTCCGCAAACTTGTGTGTAGCTATGAAGGATCGTAATTGCGAAGGAACTAAATCATAAATACGCTTTAGATGGCAATCAATTGGAATTCCGCCAAGATAACGTGGTAATAACCAGGTATTTTTACGAAAACTCCAAATTACTTTATTGGCAGTATATGAAGCACTTACCGAAATATCAACGCCACTAGCTCCATTTCCTAAAATTACTACATCCTTACCACTAAATATTGAAGGTTCTTTGTAATCTTGAGCATGAATTACCTTGCCAGTAAATTTTTCTTGGTTTGGTAATTTGGGTATTTTTGCTTTACTGAAGACACCACTACATACGGCAATTGCATCAAACTCATGGGTTTCAACTCCGTTAACAGACTTAACAGTTACGTACCACAAGTTGTCTTGGTATTTTACTTTTTCTACTGTTGTATTTAAGCGAATACAGTCTCGGATTTTGAAGTGGTCAATGTACTCATTGAGATATTTTAAAACCTCATTATTGTGAGGAAAATCAGATACACAAGTATTCATCGGATAGTCTGAAAAAGCCGATAAATACTTGGAATTTTGAAAATAAAGGGATTTGAATGTCCCTCCAGGGGCTTCTTTGAATGCCCAAATTCCGCCTATCTGATCATTACTTTCAAATACTACAGGTTCATGATTATCATCCCGCAGGCATTTTGCAGTTGTAATTCCACTAGCTCCTCCTCCAATAACTGCAACCCTACAAGTTTTGTGTAACTTATTTGTAAGCAGAGAAGGATTTCTGTTATAAAAATTGCTCGGCATATATCTTAGTACAAAATTGGAAATTTTACCTCAGTCATTTCAATGCAGTGTTGGCATCAATTCTTGAATAATGCTTTGAGAGACCATTTCTCTATCACTCAAGAGAAATAAATGCTTTCCGAGGAACATTTGCAAATTAAATTTGCGTTGAGTATGCTTATCCCATACAGAAAGGTCATCATAACTAACCTCTTTATCTTGTAGACCTCCAAATGCTGATATGGGACAATCTAACGGTTGTTCTTCTGAATAAACATGCTTACCAACAATCTGTAAGTCTGCTTTTACCGTTGGCAGTAAAGCCTCAATAAACTCAGTATTCTTCAGCAGTGATTCTGGTGCGTCTAAAAGTCTGGGTAGTGAACTAATCAGTTCAGATTCCTTCATGTCACTGATTTTCTGGAATGGGCTGATAGAGTGAGGTGCGTAGTAAGCAGCAGCAAACAAATGAACTGGAATCAAACCGTGTTGTCTTCGGAGTTGTCTAGCCAGTTCAAAACTAATTAAAGCACCCATACTATGACCGTAGAAAGCAAATGGTCTGTCCAAATAAGGATGGAGAACTTGTGCTAGCGTTTCTACCAGCGATTCTATGCGATAAAATGGCTGTTCACTGATTCGACTTTCTCGTCCTGGAAGTTGGATAGGACAAACCTGGATTTCTGGTGGGAAGCTATCAGGCCATTGTCGGAACGCTGAAGCACCTCCTCCCAAATAATGGAAGCAGAAGAGACGTAACTTGGCATCGGTATTTAACTGAGCGTTAATAACCCAGTTATTTCCAGATGTTTGATCTCCCTCTCCTGTGTTCTCCGTAACATCGACTACAGTTGAACTCACATTTTTAGTTGTCACCTGCTGGAATAACTCTTCTGCCAATTGGGTAATGCTTGGTCCTTCTAGAAGTTTCGTCACAGGGATCAGCACTTCTAAGTTGTTCTCAACTTGATTTTTTAACTCAATAGCCATTAGAGAGTCTAATCCCAAGTTTGTCAGAGGTTGCTGCACATCTAGTTTTGATATAGGCATTCGCAAGATTCTGGCTACTTGTTCATGAAGATATGACTCTAATAACTGCCGTCTTTCCTGTGGTTCTGCTGCCAGAAGAGCATTTTTAGTCAGACTAACTTTTCCTTGCTCTTCCTCCTGTTGCTGAATCTCAGCTTGTTCTTGAATCAATTGAGCCAGTAAAGGAGGATTCACTACTTTAGACTGAAACTGTCTCCATTGCTGCCAGTTGATGGGCATAACACCAACTTGGGCTGATGGCTGTTGAAACACTTGTTCTAGAACTTGCAACCCTTGTTGTGGTTTGATAGTACCTATCCCTTGTGTGGCCATCCTTTCCCCTGCTTTACGTTTAGCAGCCGCACCTATTTCATCCCATATACCCCAGTTAATACTCAAGGCGGGTAAGCCGGCTGCAAGTCGGTAATGGGCTAAGGCATCTAAGAAAGCATTAGCTGCCGCATGGTTAGCCTGACCAAGAGGCCCAAGTAAAGCTGCTACTGACGAGAAAATCACAAAGAAGTCCAAGGGTAGATGTAAGGTGAGTTTGTGCAGATTCCACGCACCATCCACCTTGGGAGCTAAAACCCTAGTAAAGCGTTCCCAGTTTTGTTGTAACAAAACACCATCATCCAGTACACCTGCTCCGTGAATGATCCCGCGTAAAGGAGGCATATTTTGACTAATATTGGTCAGCACTCTCAGAATTTGTTCTTCTTGAGAGACATCTGCCTGTGCCACTACAACTTGAACTCCTTCCTGTTCCAGTGCTTTTAATACTTCATTAGCTGTTGCAGAAGCACCACTACGTCCAACTAATACTAAGTGCCTCGCTCCCCGCTCTGCCATCCACTGGGCAACTTTTAGTCCTAAACCTCCCAAACCACCAGTCATTAAGTAAGTAGCATCTGATTGAAAGCGTAAAGGCTCGGCAAGTAAGTCTGGTTGCCGTTGACGCACTAATCGAGCAACATACCGTTGTCCTTGACGGAATGCTATGTGATCTTCCTGATCTGGGTTTAATATCTCTGCTAACAACAATGAGGCTATATCTTGAAGACCAGCGTGAGCATCTAAATCTACAAGTCCTCCCCACAGTTCAGGATGCTCTTTGGAAAGCACACGTCCTAGACCCCATAATGAAGCTTGGGCTACACCCATAACAGATGCAGGTGCTGACTGTACTGTTTGGGCATCTTTTGTCACTAGCCAGAGACGGGGTAGGTTAGACCCGCCAACCCCAACCATTGCCTGTACCAAATAAAGTACACTACCGCAACTGAGAATTTGGCTGGACTTTAAAGATGAATCTGTTAAATTTTCTGCCAGTGGAGATTCCAAACTCCATAGATGGATCACGCCACGACACCCAAAACCATCAGCCCCTAAAGTGGTTTGGCAAAGCTTGTGAAAGTGTTCTGGCTGTGCTGGGTCTATGGTGAATACTCCTGCCTCTGAAGATTCGTAGGCTGTGCCTGGATATACAAGGATAGATTTCTGGTTTTGTAACTGAAGTTGCTCTCCTAGCTGTTGAGCCACACCGCTACTATCGGCAAAAATTAACCAGTGGCCTTGCGGTTCTGGTGAAACAATTTCTTCAGGTTCAATTTCGCTGCTAATAGCGGGGTTACGAGCCAAAATAACAGCCTGCTGGGATAATTGCCCTTGAATATCGTCTGTTTCTGGGAGTGCAACTGTCTGAGTAAACCCTAGTTCCTGAAGTAGATTCAGCCATTTACCGGGAGAAAGCAAGGGGTAAGAGGGACGTAAATCTTGATCAGCAAACCTCCACCAACCTTCTGTTAATCCAAAAGTCAAGTCTAGCGATCGCTGGCGACCGATCGCTTCCAGTAACACCAGCAGTCCCTCTGGAGCCAAAAGTTGTTGAACATGCTTTAAAGTTTGCCGCAGGTCAGCAGTTGCATGTAGCACATTCGCTGCTAGTATCACATCAAATTGATGAGATGCAAAACCTTGTGTCTGTGGATCTTGTTCAATGTTCAATAGCTGATACTGAACAAATGGGTAGTCTCGAAACTTATGTTCTGCTTTGGATGTAAATAGATAAGATACATCCGTAAACACATATTCAGTGCGTTCTGCTGGCAGCTGAGATAATACATAGGATGTAGTTCCCCCTGTTCCTGCACCAATCTCCAAGATGCGAATTTTTCGCCCTGGGGGTAAAGATGCCGATGCTGTGGCGATCGCTTGTTGCACTAATGTGTTAATAACCTGAGCGCCTGGAGATTCCTGATATAAATTCTCTACCTGGTTCACGGAACCTTCAGGGAACAGCAGCTGTAATGGGTCTTTCCCACCCTGTAACACCTCAGCTAAACCAGTGCCACATCTTTCTAGCAGGGACAATTCTGCTTGACAACTAGGATATTTATTTGCCAACTCAGCCCATTCCTGTTGTGGGTCTGATATCTCAGGGGTTTGGCAAACTTCCCACACCCCATCTACCTGGCTGAGTAGTCCATCTTCCTGTAGCATTTCCAGCATTCGACCGAGAAGACGGTGATGCTGCGGTACTATCTTTAACTCTTCTACTAAAGATGTAACTGATAGGCGTTGGTGCAAATGCAGGTTCTGATTTAATTTTTGCAAAGCTCTGAGAATGTAGGAAACACTTAGAGCATTGAGTTGCGGTAAAAGTTCTTGGTAAACTTCTAATCCATGTTGATTACTTAACAGGGGAAGTTGTACCTTGAGATGATTGAGGATTTCTGAGGAGTCAGGTATGTAATCAGATGGTAGCCCTACTATCTCTGGATACAGGCGGTTTTGTGCTTGCCATTCCACCTCGTAAAGCCAATCATTAAGATGTTTTCTGGTGGCATATAGTAAAGCTTCACGGGGCGCTCTTTTAATCACCAAACCAAAAATTTCGGCCAGCATTTGCCCATTTTCATCAAACAGGCGTAAGTTACCGACAAAGGTTTCTTTATTCAGCTTTTCTTCAATTTCACAAAGACTATGACACCATACTGTACTTCCTGGACGAGCATAGAATTTGACTTCACCTACATGGACAGGTACGTATATGTCTTTATTAGTAGAGTCCGCTTCTTGAGTAGGAATGCAAACGCCTACAAGTTGGAAGCAAGCGTCTAAAAAAGCTGGATGGATTTCATAAGCATCAGATTCTACCGTCAACACATCTGGTAGCTTGATTTGCGCCAATGCTTCTCCATTGCGCCGCCAAATCTGAGAAATCCCTTGAAAGCTAATGCCCAAATCTAACCCAAGTTCCCGAATTTGCTGATAGTAGGCTTGAGCTGATAACTCTTCTTGGCATCTGACCTGTACTGCTGTTAGGGACAACTGCTCTCCAGAGACTGCTGTATCGGTCTTGTCTAGGTGAACTTTTCCTGTTGCGTGTAATTTCCAAGCTGTTTGTTGTTCTTCTGCTTCCTGCTCCACACTGAAAATTTGAAAAGCATAACTGTCTGGAGCTTCAGGTTTGAGAATTAACTGTACGGTACGTACTTCATCCTCTCCTAGCACAAAGGCTTCGTGAATCAGTACATCCTGTATGACTTTAACCCCTGTACCAAAAACCTTGGCTGCTGCAATCAAAACCATTGATACATGATTTGCGCCAGGCACAACAACTATGCCATAGACTAGGTGATCCCTGAGAAAAGGTAAAGAATTAAGGCTGAACTGAGACTCAAAGAAAATCTCCTTAATTCCTGGTGAGCGTAGTTGCTGACCTAGTAAGGGATGAAATGCTTTGTGAGAAAAACGGTTTTGTTGACTAAATTCAGGTTTGGCCCCCTCTAACCAATACCGCTCCCGTTGGAAGGGATAAGTGGGCAATGCTAGGCGACGACGTGGGTAGTCCTGATCAAAACCAGACCAGTCTACTTTTACCCCTTGCAGATATAATTCTCCCAAACTCTGGAGTAATTGCTGCCAATCTTCACTGCCGGGGCGTAAACTAGGTAGCCAAACACCTTTGTTGGCTGGTAAACAGTTGCGCCCCATCCCCAATAAGGTTGGTTTTGGCCCTATCTCCACAAACACCTCGTAACCAGAATCGTGGAGTGTCTGCAAGCTCTTAGCAAAGAGTACAGAGTTGCGTAGGTGGCTACACCAGTAATCAGCAGTGATGGCTTGTGCCGTTAAAGGTTCGCCCGTGACATTAGAAATTAGTTCAATTTGAGGAGCTTTGTAGGTGATGCTAGCCGCATAGTCACGGAATTGAGCTAATATTGGCTCAACCAAAGGAGAATGGAAGGCGTGGGAAGTTACCAGCTTCTTGGTTTCTATACCTGCGGCTTCTAGAGCATTACAGATTGAGCGCACTGCCTGTGGCTCTCCGGAAATCACAGTATTTTCTGGACCATTGTAAGCAGCAATAGCTACTTTCTGTTGGTCAATGACTGTAATTTTTTGAATTTCTGCTTCCGAAGCTAACACTGCTACCATCTCGCCTTCTCCTGGCAAGTTCTGCATCAGTTGGCCTCTAGTAGCAATTAGTTTCAGTCCATCTTCCAGCCTCAAGACTCCTGCTACACAAGCAGCGACGTACTCCCCAACACTGTGACCCATGACAGCAGTTGGTTCTATGCCCCAAGAGCGCCACAACTGGAATAGGGCATACTCTAAGGCAAATAGAGCAGGTTGGGTGTAAGCTGTTTCGTTGAGGGGCGAAGTCTCTCCTGGTTCTGGGTAAATAACTTTAAGTAGTGACTCTCCCAGATAAGGGCGCAGGATTTCGTCGCAGTGGTCAAGGGTAGCACGGAATGTAGGCTGAGTTTCATAGAGCTGTCGTCCCATCCCCACATACTGGGAACCTTGTCCAGTGAACAAAAATGCTATTTTTGGCTGCTTGCGACGGCGAACAAGTCCAGTTTTTAGTTCTCTAGTTTCCTTTCTGGCAACAAAATTACTTAGATGCTCATGTAACTGTTGATGAGACTCGGCAACAACAGCAAGGCGTTGGTCAAAATGCGATCGCCCAGTATTAGCAGTAAAGCAAATATCTGCGAGTGATACTTGAGGATGAGAGCCTAAGTAATCTGTATAGCTTTGCACCAATTCCCTCAGAGCCTGCTCGCTTTTTGCCGAAAGTGTGAGCAGATGTAAAGGACGTTCAACGTCACTAGTAACAACAGTATTTACAGGAGCTTCTTCTACAATCACATGGCAGTTGGTTCCACCGAAACCAAAGGCACTAATCCCAGCAACGCGCCGTCCTTCCATAGAGTTCCAAGACTGGGATTCTGTGGGAATTGAGAAGCTTGTCCCTGCTAGAGAAATGTAGGGATTTAACTGCTGAAAATGGATATTAGGAGGAATTGTCTGATGTTGTAGCGAGAGTACCACCTTGATTAAACTAGCAATCCCCGCAGCAGCTTCCAAATGACCGATATTAGTTTTAACTGATCCTAACCAACAAGTCTGATCTGGCTGACGGTTGGGCATTAGTACAGCTTTGAGGGATCTAACTTCGATCGGATCACCTAATGATGTACCCGTACCATGAGCTTCTACATAACTAATATCTTTTGGTTCTAAGTCTGCATTCTTTAATGCTTGACGGATAACTGCCTGTTGTGAAGGCCCATTGGGTGCAGTAATCCCATTGGTTAAACCATCTTGGTTAACTGCTGAACCTCTGATCACTGCCAACACGTTATCTCCATCCCGGAAGGCATCTGTAAGACGCTTCAGAACCACTACCCCACAACCTTCGCCTCTTACATAACCATCGGCACTGGCATCGAAGGTTTTACAACGGCCATCAGCAGCCATCATCCGCGCTTGGGAGCAAGCAATCATGGGTACGGGGGATAAAATTAAATTCACCCCTCCTACCAAGCACAGATTAGATTCTCTGGTTTGCAAGCTTTGGCAGGCATAGTGAACTGCAACTAGAGACGCAGAGCAAGCAGTATCTATTGCCATGCTTGGCCCACACAGATTAAGTAAGTAAGATATGCGGTTTGCGGCAATACTTAAGCTTGTACCAGTACCACTGTAGGGGCCAATGTGGGAGAAGTTATATATGCTTCTATAGCAACCTAGTCTGTCATAGTCGCTACTGCTGATACCGATGAAAACTCCTGTTTGACTGCCCGACAAATGATTTGGAGCTAGTCCCGCATTTTCCAAAGCTTCCCAAGCCACCTCTAATAACAGTCTGTGTTGGGGATCTATGTATTCTGCTTCATGGGGAGATATCCGGAAAAAGCTGGGGTCAAAGTGATCCACATTCTCTAGAAGACCAGCCCAACGAGTGTACATTTTGCCGGGTGTAGCTGGCTCTGGTTCATATAAAGTATCAATATTCCATCGTTCTGATGGCACTTCGGTAATTGCATCTCCCCCTTTACGTAAGAGATCCCAAAAGGCTGCCGGGTTATTAGCACTGGGGAAACGACAGGCGATACCAATAATTGCTATATTATCCATTTTTTACAATACTTAATTCTATTTGCTTGTCAATTAATCTAGAGAGTGTTTATAAAGCTTTTGTACTGAACTCAGATAACTGATTTTTTGAGTTTGTCAGCAAGAGTAACAAATACTTTATCTGTATAAACACACTCTTCAATTGCTTTCGTGGCGTATATTCTTGCGCTTACATGCGATCGTTAGATAACGCCACTGTATATCTCTGTTGACCCTAGCAGGTAACTACTTCAGAGAACTTTTGAAAAGTCTTAATGTTACTGCTAATAGCCCCAGAGATTGAAGTACCAGCAGCCATCAGGCGCATTTCTCGGTTAACAGGCCATAGATAGTCCAAATTATCAGAAAGTTGACGGATTTCTGACATCAGACGTTTATGTGATTGCACTGACTGATGAAAACCTTCATGTTCATGACAGAAACATTTCTCTACCCAATCAATTGCTTCTGGGTGAGACATTTCAAATATGGGACTTCTCAGTAGCTTGTAGATATCGATCATCCCGGAAACATCATCGCCAAAAAAGCGATTTCGCACTACCGCAGAAATCTGGCTCAGATTAGTACGCTGAATTATGTAGACAGCCAGGTTAATCAACAATTTTTCGTATGCAGTGGGTTTAGGAAAATTCTTATACAAGTCCCTAGCTAGGAAAAGGGAAGTTGTGGTATGGAAAGCTTCATCTAAAAAGTGGTAGTAGGATAGAGCTGTTGGCTCTGGTACGAACTCACCTTGGTTTTGAAGTTTTCTAAAATGTGAGAACATGGTGTGTTCTTGATTCTTGAGCAGCATATTACCCATGTAACGCACTGTATAGTATTGACAGGCTAAGAAGGGTGAGCTGCCCCAACTTGCAGCAAAGAATCGTACTATAGAAGAAGGAATGACCCCCCGCCCGTGAAAAAATCCTCTGGTAGTTGCTGAGGTGAATTTCTTTTCTGCTTCTAATTTACTGAAATGCTCAGATTGATATCTTTCTTTGCCATTGAATACGCTGGATAAGGCACTAGAAAGAAAACGCAGAGTATGGAATTGGTAGTTAGAAACCTGCAAATCTTTCTGCTTTTCATCCTCAGATTTCTTTTCTACCGAGTTGACAAATGCTTGCTGGCCTAACAAGGTTTTCATTGCTTGGTAATTAACCTTGTAGAAGGCATGGATATGGACACGCTCTTGAGCAGATTCATGTTCTAACTGGCGAGCAACGATTTCATATTTACCACCAATTTTTGAGAAACAATCTCCTGTGATCTGGTTATAGTCAATTGTTTCCATCTCGCTGTATGCAGCGTAGTTATACTGTGAAACCCAAAAAAGGTGGTTGAGAGCTATTTTTTGGGATTCCGAAGCAGCTTCATAAAGAGGAGTTCCGTAAAGAATTGACTGCTCAGGTGGAGTCCAAAAATAATTACTGTTGTTGCTATATTTGAAGTGACGATCTATCTCTTTAATCTTCTCGGTGTAGTCTGTATCTAGGTTGTTGCGATAATTATGCTCAACATTTCTGAGTCGCTTAATTTCTTTTTCTGATGGTGATTCTGGGCTAAGGGTAGCTGAATTGCTGGCTGTATTTTGTGTCATGATTTTTCCTCAAATGCTGAAAGTTAATTATTTTCTTCCACCGTTTCCTTGTGAGATCAAGTACACACATAAAGCTGTAAAATCTATAAATCAAAATTTATGCTGTACTCATTCATTTAGGAATTGCTGTACTACACATGATCCACAATTTTACCCTGGAATCATTTAGCTACATAATTGTGCTAAAGCTTGTTAATTAGTTTTATGGAATGGGTGGTTCAACTACTGATTTTGAGATGTAGCTAAATACTTGGCTAAAGCCTCAACAGTTGGATAGTCATATAGTAGAGTTGGTTCAAATTCAGATCCCAACCATTCTTCTAAATCTCCACTCATCCCTACTGCGCCTGCGGAGTCAAGTCCGTAGCGGTCAAAGGGAATTGTTGTGTCAATTTCATCCGGATTGATATTCAGAAGATTAGCTAAATATGATACTACCCAATCTTCAATTTCGGCTACTGTCCGGACTTTCTTTTTGATATCTTCTTGGCTGTTTTCATTATAATCCACGGAACTTGTGGATATCTGATCTACCTCAACACTCAAGTTTTCCATTCTGTTAAACTCCTGAGATGTAGAATTGGCAAATATTTCTCTTCCGTCAAATTGGGAATCATAAAAACAGTTCCCTTCTCTGATTTTTCAATCTGGATATGTTCAAGTTTCAATGTTTTATCGTTTACAGTAGGGAACAGGGAACAGGGAACAGGGAACAGGCTTGAAAGTCTCTTAGCATAAAGCTTTATTCCTAAAATTTGTACCTCGTTTACCTGGAATCTGCTGTATTACTAATAAAACATTGAAAAGATTTCAAAGCATTAACAATTGACTGAAATTCTTATCAAATCCAAATTTCCGATTTTGCGTTGACAAAGGTAGTGGAAGATAAATGTCCGCTATTTACGTGATTTTGACTGTACTCATCTCAGTCAGTCACCAAACACGACAATTATACAATGCTTCTTTCTGAAAAAACAAGTAATCATCCCAATAATCAACATGTAAATACAATCAATCATTACGATTGTATTTTGCTAACTAACTGCCGGGGAAAACATAAAATGAGAGCCAAATTGATTACGTTTGACAGGTTGTCCAGTAGTAATGTGATATTCATAGCCCTTCAAAACAGAATCTAAATATTTCTGTAGTAAAGGGCGGGTAATAAGGTGGGCAATAAATCTGCGAACGAACCACGGCGTACGATTAGGCAGAGCATTTATTGTTAGTGTAATTGTCAAGATACTTTCAGATTCTGTTGAACTGCTAGAGGTAATGCGGAATTTCACGTCTACCTGATGAGTATCCAAGTCTTGAACAGTGAGTTTTAAGTCATATCCTTCACCATCAATCCAATTATAGAAATCCCTGTGTACAATTTTCCCACTGTAAAAATATATCTCATCTTTAGAACCAATACCTGGCCATTTTTCTACAGGATTTTGCTGACAAAAAGGATGACTATCTGCCAAATGTCCAGGCTTAGAAATTACTGCCCAGACTTTCTGACTGGGAACTGCAATAGACCTGCTTAGGGAAATAGTTGTTAGATTCGTTAGAGTTGCTTGGTTGTCCCAAGTGACGGTACTAATCATTTTAGAATTCTATAAACAGTGCAAATAGACAACTTTTTATCTTTGAGGGATAGGAAGCAAATTTATCCTTTAACCTCATGAGTTCGTGAGAGTCGAAAGTTGCTGTAATACTGATTGAACTTCTGCTTCTAAATGTAGAAACTTGGTTTTGCTTTGAGGATTTTCACTCCAATCATCTACTACATCTAAGGTTCCAGCCAAGAACTGATTGCGGCAAGCATAACGCTGTATTTTTCCACTAGATGTTTTAGGAATACTGTTAGGTTTGATCAGTACAACTGCATAAACTTGGAGATCATGGTTTAATGCTACTGCCTGACGAATATCTCCGATGACTTGAAGCACATCTAGCTTTCTTAAGTAGCTACGTTCTACTTCTTGAACAATTACCAATCGCTCTTCGCCTTTGATATCTACACCGAAGGCTGCACCAGCAGAAGGCTGTAATGCCGGATGGCTGCATTCTACTGTTAGTTCAATATCTTGGGGATAATAGTTGCGACCTCGAATAATAATCACATCTTTGATTCTGCCAGTGACAAACAACTCGCCGTCTTGCAGAAATCCTAAATCTTCGGTACGTAGGAAGGGTCCTTGATTTCCTAAGTAGGCATGGAAACTTTGTTCTGTCTCCATTGGTCGGTTCCAATAGCCACCCGCTACACTCTTATCTGATACCCAAATTTCTCCTACTTGACCGGTTTTACACTCGGTTAAGGATTCGGGATCAACGATGACAACTTGGTTAGACCGGATTTGACCACAGCCTACGACTGTTCGGACTTCCTCTTGTTCAGGTGTAGATGAGATGATCCGATTCTGCTTAAGAGCTGACTCGTCAATATGGCGTACAACAGGTTTATGTGCCTTTATACCTCCAGAAACTAATAAAGTCGTTTCTGCCATTCCATAACAGGGGTAAAAGGCTTCTCGACGAAAGCCACAAGGTGCGAAAGTTTCTGCAAACTTATCTAATGTTTCCGCACGGATTACTTCTGCTCCATTGAAAGCTACTTCCCATACACTGAGATCAAGGCTCTCTATCTGTTGAGGTGTAATCTTGCGAATGCAGAGGTCGTAAGCAAAATTTGGCCCACCACTGGTAGTTGCTTTGTAGCGAGAAATTGCCTGTAGCCAACGAAAAGGCTTTTGCAAAAACGCTACTGGTGGCATTAATGTGACTGGGAAGCCGCCGTAAATTGGCTGTAATATCCCACCAATTAACCCCATGTCGTGATAGGGTGGAAGCCAAATTACACCCCGACTGTTGGCTGTATGCTCGAAACATTTATAAATTAGTTCCAAATTATGTAGCACATTCCCATGAGAAACCATTACTCCTTTTGGTGTTCCTGTAGAACCGGAAGTGTATTGGAGAAATGCCAATGTGTTGGTGTCTATTGGGAAAGATTGCCAGTCATCAGCTTTGTTACTGTCAATCTCGTCTGTAGTTATAAAATTTAACTTTGCTAAATCTGGTTCTTCTTTTAAGGTTTTTTCAGTGTTACTCAGAACAGATGTAGTTGTTAGAGCGATCGTTGCTTGAGCGTCGGATACAATGGCTTGCAATCGATTGCTGTGATGGTTACGTCTGGGTGGATAGACTGGGACTGCAATAACTCCTGCATACAAACACCCAAAGAAAGCCGCAATAAATTCTAAACCTGGTTGGTAGAGTAAAAGCGCTCTTTCACCCTTTGCCTTTATGCCTTGTAATACAGCAGCAATACTTCGTATTTTTGTGTCTAATTCTTGATAGCTTAAGCTTACTTCTTCTGTTTCTCCGTTAGGGAGAAAGATAAAAGCGGTATCATCTGGCTGATACTTTGCTCTGTGCTGAAGTAAATCAACTAAATTGGCTACATCTAAATTAGCTACATCACTGATGCTACTTTGTAACAACATCTTTTACACCGTAGTTAACATCTCAGTCTGCTCTCGAAAGTTACAAATCCGGCGTTGACAAATTAAGGGATGAAAATCCCCTCTTCCTTGCAGAGACCTAATATGGAGCGTCTCTACACTCAAGAGTTATACAACATTTTAATAACGCCGTTGGATGTTGTGCTTCTAATAATTTATCACATGTATTTAGGGAATTTACGCAATATGTGGAATAAATTTATATTGTTACAAAAGCTACGGAATATAGGCAGATCCCAAATACTAAACGCAGGATTATAGACTGGTTTTAGCTAATAAAAATACCACATTTACTATATAAAAATCTTAAACACATCTATCTAAAGATAGAAATAGCACGGGATAAATTTATATTATTGTTGAAAAATTGCGGAGTATAAGCAACTCCCAAATCATAAACAAAGGATTCTAAATTAGTTGTAGTTCATAGGAAAGATAAACATACAATATAAAGCTTTAAATACGTCTATCTAAAGATATAAATAGGGCTTGCTGAATAAGTTATTAGTGAGGGCAGGGAACAGGGAACAGGGAACAGGGAACAGTTTCAACTATCTGTTAAGCGTAAATTTCCCTATTCGTCAGACCAAAATGCAGGGTTTTTTAAACCCCTCCTAGCAAAAACCTTGCACTTTTTGAGCTTCAAAAACCCTGTAATCCTTATCTGTGCTTGTTTCCACGTTTTTTCAGATGTCCCTAAATATAGTATTGTCATAGCTGTAGATATCCAGATAAATTGAAATATTAACCTGAGACTGGGGTGAAAATTCTGCCATATTGAGTGAAACAGTTGCACGGATAGGATTTTAGTGATGTTCAGTCTGTCCAAAAAGATTCAAACCTTTACAGAGTATCGAGATAATCACATTGCAGCTGGTGCAACATTCTGAGTTCGGGTACTCGTAAAGTATCAAAAATATCATGCCCATGTTTGAGGCGGCTAATTGTGATATAGCCCTCTGATACTAAATCCTCATTTCAAACCCCCCTTTCGCCCTAACGACT
>DATGXQ010000646.1:0-2012 GCA_035298905.1 Nostocaceae cyanobacterium
GTGGTGAGGAATAATTGTGAGAAAAGCTGTCATAAAGAGTGGTAATCTCGTTAATTAACACACCTATAGACCAAGCATCAGCAGCAATATGGTGTATTGATAACAATAAAATATGCTCTGCTTCGCTCAGTTGTAATAAAGTAACTCGTAGCAAGTAATCTTTAGTTAAATCAAATGATTTTTGCGCTTCTTCATTTGCTAAACGCAAAACCTCGCTTTCTCTCTTGTCTTCAGGGAGTGCTTGTAAATTAACTATGGGTATTTTAAATACAGGAGGCGGTGCAATTACCTGAAATGGTTGCCCATCGACTACAGTAAAATTAGTACGCAAAACTTCGTGACGTTGCACAACCTCTTGAAAACTCTGTTCCAGTGCGGCTACATTTAGCCTACCTATCAAACGCATAAATTGACAGATGTTAAATGATGGGTTTCCTGGTTGTAACTGGTCGAGAAACCATATCCTTTGTTGTGCAAAAGAAACAGGAAATGTATTAAATTCTCGACTTTGATGAATTATGGGCGTATAGGAATCAAACTCATTGTTTTTGTTGCTTAATTTTTGTAGTAGAAGCTGACGTTTTTCGGGAGAAAGAGCAGCGATACGTTTAGCAAGGTCAGTCATTTTTACAGATGAAAATATTTTGATTAAAGTAGGGTGGGCATTGCCCACAGTATCATGTTTTTGGTGGGCAATGCCCACCCTACATTAATAATCATGCCAAGTATTTTTTGCTCTGTATTTCGTATAGTTTGAGCATGAGATAATCTCATTGCCAAGCCATCATTGCTTGCACTTCTTCTTCTGAAAGTTGTTCAATTTCAGCTAAGGCTTTTGCTAGTTCCTCTTGTTCTGCTTGTTCAGCCAGTTTGTGTGCAATAAACTCAGCTAACTGGGCAATAGTAGGTGAGTTAAAAAATTGTTTGTATGGCAATTCAATCTGAAAATTTTTACATAGTTGAGCAACAAGCTGAGTTGCAAATAAAGAGTCTCCCCCTAATTCAAAGAAGTTATCATGAATGCCTACGCGATCAATAGCTAGGAGTTGTTGCCAAATTTCAGCTAGACTAATTTCTAGCTCGTTGGTTGGTGCAACATAAGCATTACCTAAATTAGGGCGGGAATGAGTCGTTCTAACTTGGTTAAGTTGGGCTAATGTTGCTTCTATTGACTCGGATTTATGAGATTTAATAGGCTGAAGTAAAGCTTGTAAATCTTGAGTAGATACAACTATTTGCGGGAAATTACTAGTAGATAAAATTCGGTTAAATGCTTTAATACCTTCCTCCCAATTCATCCCTGCTGTTAATTCTTCCCCTGTGATATATTTGTGCCTTTGCTCAACGGTAACTGCCATTCCTAAGCTGTTCCATCTATCCCAGTTAATAGATGTGATTAAATTACGATTTTGGGCAGATTGATAGTGAGCAAAGGCATCTAAAAAAGCATTTTCGGCAGTATAATCTACCATTCCTGATGTACCGATAAAGGAAGAAAGTGAAGAAAAAAGTACAAATAAATCAAGGTTTGTATCTTGGAAAATGCTATTTAATACTCTTGTTCCTTGGACTTTTGCTGCTAAAGCAGCCGAGGCAATTTCTGTTGTTTTGAGTTGCATCATACCTCCACCCAAAACTGCGGCGGCGTGAATTACTCCATTAATTTGACCAAATTGCAAATCTGCTTTTTTTATTACTGCTAACATTTGCTGATAATTAGCAACGTCAGCACTAACTATCATAATTTCTGCGCCAAATGCTTGGAGATTTTGCAATTTTTGGATTTTTTGGCTGATGACATCTTCTGCATCATGGGTTGATAGCCATTGCGTCCATTCCTCTGGTTGAGGAAAAGGCGATCGCCCCAGTAAAATAAGTCTAGCTTGTACAGTTTTCGCTAGATATTCGGCTAAAGCTAAACCAACACCACCCAATCCCCCGGTAATTAAATATACTCCTTTTGTTCTTAAACGCTGATTTCCCTGAATTGGGGTATCTATTTTCACAGCCTC
>DATGXQ010000647.1:0-6230 GCA_035298905.1 Nostocaceae cyanobacterium
ATTCCTGAGACACCCGCCGCTAGTCCGTCTAAACCATCTATCCAGTTGATAGCATTTACCATACCTACTAACCACAGGATGGTAATGGGTAGACTCAGCCAACCTAAATTAACTATGCCAATGGTGGGAATTGTAATAAAGTCTATGCTTACGCCTGCTTTCCATGCACCAATAGCCACAACTGTTTGCATGAGTAAGCGGCTGATGGGGGAGAGGTTTAATAAATCGTCTGCTAAACCAATGAGAAAAAAGCCGACACCGCCTAAAGCAACTCCCCAAATTTGCCATTCTTTTTCAGGTAATAAATTACCAAATCCGCCTAACCACCAGACTATTAACAGGGAGGTGATTGTACCTGCGAAGATGGAAACTCCTCCTAAGCGTACCATTGGGCGTTTGTGTAGTTTGCGATCGCCTGGTTTATCTAAGCGTCCACTTTTAATCCCAATTTTTTTGACATCCGGTATAGTCCAAAGTACGACTACAGCCGCCACCAGGAAGGCAATCAAATGATTTATCTGGGCAGGCATTTATCGATTCTAAATTTTAGTAGTGGGTAAGAAAAAAAGTTGGTGAGGGCGAATTCTTCTTAATATCTACTACATTTGGGCTATTGATCAGCACAGGAATTTGAGAATGGGGCAGGGGGGCAGGAAGAGGCGGGGACGCGGAGAAAAGAGACACGGAGACACGGGGAAAGAAAAAGACTCTTATTTCTCCCCATCTCCCCATCTCCCCATCTCCGCGTCTCTCCCCTCTGCTTCTAAGCTAAAACTGGTACAGGAATTTCTAAGTGGGGATACAAGGGGAAGCGATCGCACAATGCGGCCACACGACGGCGACAGTCTTCTTTGACGCTTTCTGAGTCTGGTGACAGCAAGCGATCGGCGATAATATTCCCAATCTCTACAAACTCTTCTACACCTAAGCCCCTAGTTGTCATGGCTGGAGAACCCAATCTTAAACCACTGGTAACAAAAGGTGATTCTGGATCAAAGGGGACTGTATTTTTGTTGGCGGTAATATTCACTGCACTTACTAGCTGGTCTGCCTTCTTACCAGTCAAGCCTATAGACCGCAAATCTACTAGCATTAAATGATTATCTGTACCATCCGATACTAATTTTAAGCCTCGTTTTTGTAATTGGTCAGCTAAAGCGCGTGCATTTTCAATCACTTGGCCAGAATAGGTTGTAAATTCTGGTTTGAGTGCTTCTCCAAAGGCTACAGCCTTACCAGCAATCACATGTTCTAGTGGTCCACCTTGTGTACCAGGGAAAACGGACTTATCTAGCTTTTTACCTAATTCTGGATCACGGGTTAAAATCAAACCGCTACGGGGTCCGCGTAGGGTTTTATGTGTGGTGGTTGTGACTACATCACAATAGGGAATGGGACTGGGATGATGACCGGTAGCCACTAAACCCGCAATGTGGGCAATATCCGCCAGTAAATAAGCTCCTACTTCATCAGCAATGCTGCGGAATTTAGCAAAATCAATGATGCGGGGATAAGCTGAATAACCGCAAATAATCAGTTTTGGACGCTCCTTCAGGGCTAAATCGCGTATTTGGTCATAGTCTAGCCGTTCTGTTGCTTGACTAACTCCATAGTGACACACCTGAAACCATTTACCAGAAACATTCACGGGGGAACCATGAGTTAAATGTCCGCCATGGGATAAATCCATACCCATGATTTTATCACCTGGTTCTAACAGGGTCAGAAACACGGCAAAGTTAGCTTGTGCGCCAGAATGGGGCTGTACGTTGGCGTGGGCTGCACCAAATAGCTGTTTAGCCCTGTCGATCGCTATTTGTTCGATGCGATCGATAACTTCACAACCGCCATAATAACGCTTACCTGGCAACCCTTCGGCGTATTTATTCGTTAAAACCGAACCTTGAGCTGCTAAAACAGCAGCAGAGGTAAAGTTTTCACTGGCAATTAATTCTAAATGGTCACGCTGCCGTTGTAGTTCTTGATTAATTAACTCATTAACAGCAGGATCAATAGATTTAAGAAAGTCTGAATTAGTTTTAGTCACTGTTGCTTTCCTTTAGAAAATGGAAAAAACTTTAAATTAGCAGTTTATCAGCTACTTGATTACTCCAACTCAGTTAGTTGACTTGTGCTGATTGCTGGTTAAAAAACAACCAATTGCTGAATGCTTTAATTATTAGCAAGCTGGGTTGTACATATTAACTTTGACATTTCCACTCAGGAACTTGGGGGAATGCCATTTATTAAATCAATTATTAAAATTTATGTATTAGTTTTTACTAAACAAAATAAATCCCTAAGATATTTAACATACAATAAAATTAAGGTGAAGTTAAAACTTTTTTGTCATTGTCCACATTTTTTCCCATAAAAGCGTAGTAAGTGGCTCTCTTTGCGTTATTAGCCAGCGACAATCACCCAAGTTGTGCAGATAATGTCCAAACTGCTTGACATCGCTCGGAGTATCTAGCGAGTGAGTGTATCTTCCCCAAAACCAAATGTGGGCAGCAATGAGGATTTACAGGAGGGATTGATGCTAGTCATATTAATTAACGATCAAATCCTTGCCCCTGAAAAGGTTTGTCAGTCTTGCTTACTCGCTGATGGCAGTGGTCAACCTCGCTGGGGTGAGGGTAAACTACGCTGTGGCCATGCTATTCGTAGGCTGACTGAGGAACAGGCAGAACAGTATGACTGTATGATGGGTTTCCGCATTGCCAATATAAAATAATCTAATTTGCTGGCAAGATCAAGCCGTTGCGTTATCCTAAGCTCAATGATAGATATTGAAATTTCGCTACTAGGAGACAGCAAATGACTTGGCGCGGCTCTACAACCCCTTTTGATCGGCTTTTTGCTTGCTTACCTTACCTGTTGCCATTGTTGGACGGTCTGGTATTTGGCAGTGTGCTATTGAGTAAGTTCCCATTTATAGGCATCTTGTTTTTACCACTGTTACCAGTCAAGGCACTTTACGATAGCCTTGGTTCCATTGGTCAACTCATAGCTTTTTTTGCCGTTTTTATGTTGGTAGTGAGAAACGAAAAAATTAATCACTTTATCCGGTTTAATGCCATGCAGGCGATTTTGTTGGATATTGTGATCTTTTTGTGTTCCCTCCTACTCAGAGTTTTAGTCCCCATCCCTGGCACTGGCTTTGCGATCGAAACTTTAGCCAATACTATCTTTTTGGGTGTGCTGGCGACGGTTGTCTATTCAGTTTTTCAGTCTGTAAGTGGACGTTATGCGGAAATTCCCGTAATTTCCGAAGCAGTGCATATGCAGGTACGCTAGGGATTAACGGGCAACTACAGTATTTTCCAAACGACCGATACCTTCAATTTCTACACGGACGCGATCGCCCAATTTGAGTGAACCTACTCCAAATGGTGTACCAGTTAATACCACATCCCCAGGTAACAGGGTCATCACCTGGCTAATATAGGACACCAATACATCAGGAGCAAACACCATTTCATCAATACCCGCAGATTGTACCGGCTTAGGATCATCATTTAAAAAGGTTTGCAATCTGGCTCCTGGGCTTAAATCGCGGACAATCCAAGGCCCCAAAGGGCAGAATGTATCGAAACCCTTAGCTCTGGTCCATTGTTCATCCTTTCTTTGTAAATCTCGTGCCGTGACATCATTGGCAATGGTGTAACCCCAAATTTTGGTTTGTGCCTCCTCTGGTGTACAGTCACAAGTGCGATCGCCAATGACGATCGCCAACTCCCCCTCATAATCCACCCGTTCCGACTGCTGCGGATACTTAATTTCCATCTCCGAAGCAATCACTGTTGTGGGTGGCTTGAGAAAAATTAACGGTTGAGCAGGTACAGGTGTACCCATTTCCGCCGCATGGTCAGCATAGTTTTTGCCTACGGCCACAATCTTTGAAGGCGCACAAGGAGCAAGCAACCGATATTTCTCTGGTTCCAGAATTAAATCAGTCGCTTGACCATCCAACCAAGGTGGAGCATCTAACACCTCCACATTCAAAGATAGTTGAAGTATACCGTAGTAAATTCGTCCTTCTTGAGATTGAACTCGCACATAGCGTTGCGCCATAACTTTGAGCAATATCCTTAAAAGATCCAAACTTTGGCAGATTGGGCTAATGATTTAAAATGAAAACTGGTAAAATTATAGTTCCTTGTTGCTTGAGATGTTGATGGGCATCAGTAGAGTCTATCAGACTATCTGTATAAATCAACATCGGCAGCCATTATGTCCATAAGGTGACTTTAAATATATGACCACAGTTTACGAAACAATGTACATCCTGCGTCCTGACCTGGGAGATGAGCAGGTAGATCAAGCGATCGCTAAATACGAAAATTTACTTCGTGAACAGGGCGCTCAAGACATCCAAATCCAAAATCGTGGTAAGCGTCGTCTGGCCTATGAAATTAAAAGGCAGCGTGATGGGATTTATATCCAAGTCAACTACACAGGCCCAGCGACCATCATTGCTGTATTTGAACGTGCTATGCGCTTAAGCGAAGAAGTAATTCGCTACCTGACCATTAAACAGGAAGTTCCAGCAGAAAAACCAGCACCAGCATCAGCTGCTTAAGCTGAAGCCATGAGGCGGGGACGCGGTGACGCACAGAAAGAGACACGGGGACACGGGGACGCGGTGACGCGGAGAAAGAAAGACAAAAAGATTCTCCCCTCTCCCCTCTCCGTGTCTCCCCTCTCCCCTCTCCCCTGTTTCGTGCAGTAAAAGTATAAAAAAATTTGTCATTTTATTTTCCCTGATTTAAACTTCTAGTGCTAAATTATCTATTACTTGCATCAAGCAATATTATCGCAGTTATACCTAAGAGCTGTAAGCCACTGTGAGCCAATCTGACACACCCGATATCCAAGCTCTATCTACCGAAGTATCCCAGTTGCGCCAAGAGTTGCAACTCCGCGACCAATTGGTACAACAACTATCACAAGAACTCTTCCGGCTGGTTAAAGGCAACACCAATTTTATGCCACCAAGACCGGAATCAGAGCGCGATTTGAGTCAATTACAAGCTTTAAAAGAACAACTCCAAGCTGTAGAACAGCAGGTGACATTCTACCAAGAGCAAATTACCACCAGAGATACAGAAATTTACCAACTGCGACAGACAGTCCAAGAACTTACTGATCGCAGTCGGATGTTAGAACAAGTAGTACAAGAATTACCCCAAATTTACCGTCGTAAATTTGAGGAACGCATGGCCCCAGTCAGAGATAAAGTAGCAATGCTACAAAGAGAGAATCGCCAACTACAGGCAGAATTACAAAGTGTGAGCTATCGTTTAGCACTAAAAACCCGTAATACTACTCATGGCGGTATTGACTTACCCAATTTCACGCGTTCCACTACTGAACCAGGTAACGTCTCTACCCCTCAAAACGCTTAATTCATTTTATTTTTTACAGGTAGTCTGTAGCTGATCAAGTTACGCTGGTAGTCGGCTAGAGGTATCATCTAGGATTGATGATTAATATTGCTGTTTGAGCGATCGCTAATCAGTTTTTAGCTTGAAAGCAGTTGGTCTAGGTCTTCTGCTTTTGTCACGCTTGTTCACTTTGCTTTATATTAAACCTCTTGTTTAGCAAGGATTAAAAGAATCATTATTGATTGTTTGGAAGATGATAATCAACAGGCTTTTAAATGCCCTTTTTATACTCATGTCCCTAAGTCAAATCCCAAAGGAGATACTAGAAGAACAGGTAGTTTTCCTGAAACTTATCAAGAATCTTGAGAATTTGTAAAAATAACAAGTCTCATAATCCCGACTTTTTTAAAGTCTGGATTTTTGTAATTCAAGCATGATTATAAATGCCTGTATACAGCAGATTTCAAGTAAATGAGGTACAAATTTTTGGAATAAAGCAATATACCAAGAGAATTTCAACTCTGTTAAGAGTTCCCTGCGGTATATAATTTTCAGTTAAATAATGAACCTATTGGATTGAAAACTTTCAAAATTTATTTATCACTATAATTCAAATCTCTTTGGCAAAAATTTTTATGTAAACCTACTCACCAATATAATGGTAAGTATTCAGAATACAGAATCCAGAATTCAGCATTAAAGAGACTTTTACAGTCAAGCTGAATTATTCTCAAGAAATATTACTACTGTCTGTTCCTTATTAGAACAGCATTCTGACCGGAGGCGGAGCGTCTGGAGGCTCCGCTCCTGACTCCTGACTCCTGAATTCTTACATATAATGAC
>DATGXQ010000648.1:0-18812 GCA_035298905.1 Nostocaceae cyanobacterium
AGCCTCCAGACGCTCCGCCTCCGGTCAGAATGCTGATCCAATCAGGAATAGATAGTAGTAATATTTCTTGAGAATAATTCAGCTTGACTGTAAAAGTCTCTTGAATGCTGAATTCTGGATTCTGTATTCTGAATACTTACATTTTGAATTTTGAATTTTGAATTTTGAATTATTCCTGTCCATCTCTGCGTCCCAGTTCATACACCCCAGCGCCAATACAGGTAAGTATACCCATACTAATTGACCAACTGCGACCTAGACTGATTTCTACCAGCCAATGAGACAAAGCACCAACAGCTAAAAAAGGCACAATACTGAAAAGTGAGGCGTAAAAGGCATTTTGGGCTTCTCTGGCTGGTCTTGTCTTTTCAAATTCCGCTTTGCTAATGTATAGCGATCGCTCGGCAAAGTTTAACCAGCGTTGGAGTTGTGCTGTCACCCATTCACTCACAGGGGAAAAAGCTAAATATAAGGCTAAAGACCATAGGCTAGTTCCCGCAAAGGCGATCGCATCTAAATTAAAACTAAAAGGCAAAATGTCAGTTAGCATGGCCTAGATAAATATTGCCAAGCTTAATTTTAGCCTGAAATTGCTGGTAAATCGACATATACAAACATTTTCATCTGCCAGTTGCTCAAAATTTTGCCTCGAACCACACATGTATATAAATAAGCGTACGAAAAACTTGATTGTGCATTTCATCAAATTTATACAGCAGGGAACTCTTAACAGGGAACAGAGTCGAACGTCTCTTGGTATATGGCTTTTGTCTTAAAGTTTGTACCGAATACCTGAAACCTGCTGTAAGTTTGTACCTCAAAAATTAATATGAAGTTTTTCGTATGATTATTAATAATTATTTTTTTGCTTGAGATTTAATTCAGTTAAGTGTATCGCCACCAAAGTGAAGTTTTCCCCATTACCTGCGGTTATTATGACCAGATGATCAAAAGTGTGGTCAGAATATTCTTAAGTTTTCATCACCACTTTACAAATAACATCCTAATAGCTGTGAAAATCTTTAAGAGAGTGATTAATAAGGGTGCGAAATATAGTAATCCGATTTGAGTCATGAACTTACTAGTGGAGGTGGGGTATTGGGTATTGGGTATTGGGTATTGGGACTGTTCACATCTCATTTAGGATTACTATATATAAATAAAAAAGGGATTTGTATCTCATTGTACTATAATATACTTAAAGTCAGGCTTTGACTGGGGATGTTGGTAAAAAAAATTATTGTAATTTGCAGAAAAAACTTCTGTAAGTTTTGTATTCTTTATTTAGAGACAATATTCAGCCTCCAGAGTACAGATGTATTTACAAAAACATCAACGTCGTAAACGCGGTGTACTTTTAACACCCCAAGGATTAGAAAAACTCAAGACTGCAAAGTCTGAAATGGAAAATTGGGAAAACTCTGGTAATAGATATACCTTGGAGGTACTCAGCGAGCGTACAGGTTTATCTGTTGATACATTGACGAAGGTCTTAAGATGCGATACGGGAGTTGACAAGCAAACTCTCAAATCCTGCTTTAGTGCCTTTAATCTTGTACTAGAAGATGCTGATTTCTTTTTTCCAGATAATAATTGTGAAGAGCAAAAAGGAAAATATCAATTATTAACGAAACAAATAGAATCAGAGTTTCCAGGGGGTCAGGTTCCCCTAGATTCAAGATTTTACGTAGAGCGATCGCCAATAGAAACAGAATGTTATCGAACCATTGAGCAACCAGGGTGTCTGATCCGGATTAAAGCCCCTAGATTGATGGGAAAAACATCATTAATAACTAGAATACTCAACCATGCAACCAAGTTAGGTTACAAAGCCGTACCCCTCAACTTCCAATTAGCAGATAAGGCCACTTTCCAAGATTTAGATAAATTTTTGCGCTGGTTTTGTATTACTGTTGGTTTAGGAATGGAGCTACCAAATCAGACAGCAGACTATTGGGAAGATATGTTTGGTAGCAAGGTAAATTGCAAGATTTATTTTGAAAAATATCTCCTAGCTAGAACAGAAAAGCGATTAGTGATCGGCTTAGATGATGTTGAGCATCTATTTTTATATCCTGATCTAGCTGACGAATTTTTCGGCTTATTGCGTTCATGGTATGAAGAAGCTAAAAATCGAGACATTTGGAAAAAACTCGGCTTAGTAGTCACCCATTCAACAGAAGTTTATACTACATTAAACGTCAACAAATCACCATTTAATGTAGGATTGCCCATAGAGTTACCTCCCTTTACAGAGAAACAAGTCAAGAATTTGGCTAAACAACATTACTTAAATTGGTCAGATCAAGAAGTAAAAAAACTAATATCTTTAGTGGGAGGACAGCCCCATTTAATTAGGTTAGCCCTGTACCATATTGCCCACCAGAAGATTAACTTAGAACAATTATTACAAACCTCTACGAAAGCAGAGGGTATTTACAGCGCTCACTTGCAGGGAAAATTATGGAACTTACAGCAACATCCAGTGCTAGCAACAGTATTTACCCAAATAGTCAAGTCACCAGAGCCAGTAGAAATAGATTTAGAACAAGGTTTCAAATTACAGAGTATGGGTTTAGTACACCTGCAAGGTAATCAGGCCGTTCCCAGCTGTAAGCTGTACCGTCAATTTTTTGGCGATCGCTTCAGTGCAAATTCTTAAATTTTTTTACAAAAAACAAAAATTTGTACAGGAACTCAATTTTAACCTGATTTTTGCATTAGAATGAGGCGATATGCACTAGGGAAGACTTTTAACGACAAATAAAACACAGAAATTGCTGGGCTTGCCTTATGAATTTTGAGCAAGCAATCTTCAGTTTGTTGATAGTTTAATCGCCTAATTTCCCAAATATGCATTTATTAAAATTGCCAACTACCACTGATGGAAATTAAGGAGGTATTTACGAATGCGAGTAACGCGGGATTTCGTAGAAAGATGGGAAATATCTTGTCATAAAAATGCTCATAGATCACCTCAAGCAAGAAGTTTGAATATTGCTAATGGGGCGGAGAACCCCAGCAATTTCCATTATCTTTTTGTGAGAAGATTACTACAACAAGGTAAGCAACTATCTCAACTCATAGCCCGCTCTTGGCTAAATGATCAATTAGCACAAAACCTGAGAACTTATTTCATTGAAACTAAAGGAATTTATCAAGGAAAGGAATTGAATGACGGTAGGCTGAGAACTCTACTAAGTTCCAATGGAGAAGGTAATAGTAATGAAGCCAAAATAGTCCGCAGTATTTTTCTTGAAGGTAAACAAAATGAAGGAGGAACCAAAGAATTACTATTACCGATATTTAGTCCAGAGGAAATGGAAATATACGAATTTGCCGTGAGTTGGGATACTTGGTACGGTGAAGTAGTGGATATACCAAATCCTTATCCCAATGATCCCCAAAATTCTCGCTACTTTCGTCTCATTATTCCATATCCACCAAGACCTGAAGTATATGATGATAGTGTTCCCGCACCACCAGGTTTTTATCCTGTAGCTCCGATCAAATTGAGTGATTTACAAAACTGGGTCACGAGTCCAATTTACAATCAAAACAAAGAACTAAGTGCAAATATTTTTCCTCCCTACCCCTACATCCCAGGAACTTGCTGTTAGTTTAATTCCGCTTGAGAGGAATTGAATATGTCCGATTTATACATAAGTAATTTGGTTAACTAAAAGTTAAGTTTACTTATGTATAAATTTATTATTTCCTGTTGACATCTAAATCAATAGATGTGAATAAGTATCATATAGCTTGTCATGGTAAGGAACAAAGCCATAGCAGTAGTGGTGATTACATAGCCTTTAAGAACAACAGAAATTAAGTACAAAAAATTACAATTTTTACACTTATGTTTAATACCCCTCGATTTAACTCCTCCTATAGAATTGAAACCGCAGAACCAGATAGCGTTTTTTTTCTCACTGAAAGAAATTACCTTTTATTTAATGACCCTATCATCCAGAAATTAGCCTCTTTTATTGATGGTCATCATACTGTGGAAGAAATTATTGATCAATTTCTTGCTGATGCTATAACACAAACAGACTCCATCGAAGATGCCTTTTCTTTACTACAAAACAGCGTAGATAATGGCCTAAAAGTGCAATATGCTTTGGCACAAATGAGCCAACAAAGACATATTGTCAATATAGAAGATGAACAAGAGATACCCAATAATTTAACACTTTTTTGTGAGCATTTAAAAATTGCTCCTAGAGTGGCCTATCAACGATTGCAAACAACTAAAGTAGCAGTTACTAGTTTTGGCTCTAATCTCCCCACCACAGAACTAAAAGCTGCGCTAGAATCTATGCATATCCAGATATCAGACAATTCGGATACAGCAGACATAACAGTAATTTTGACAGATGATTACCTACACAATCAACTGAAAACATTTAATCAAAAAGCTATAGAAAATGAACGTCCTTGGATACTCATCAAACCAATAGGAACTATTGTTTGGATAGGGCCTATATTTATACCTGCAAAAACAGGTTGTTGGGATTGTTTAGCTCAAAGATTGCACTATAACAGACCTGTTACTAGCTATATCCAACGTAAAAATAATATTTCTACTCCCTTAACACCCCCTCTTGATTATCTTCCTTCCACTTTGCAAACGGCGATCGGCATAGCAGCGACAGAAATATGGAAGTGGATCATCCAAGGAAAACATCAACTTCTAGAAGGAAATATCATCACTCATGACACCCTATCACTGCAAATCCAAAACCACATTTTAGTGAAGCGTCCTCAGTGTCCCAGTTGTGGAATAATAGCCAGTGGTTTCCAAGAACAACCTCTCCCGATCGTTCTGGGGAGTAGAAAAAAAACATCAACAACAGATGGAGGACATCGGCATATTTCACCAGCAGAAACACTCAGAAAATACCAACACCACATTAGCCCTATTACTGGTGTAATTAGAGAATTAGGAAAAGTTTACTCAGGAGTAGATAACCTCACCCATGCCTATGTAGCAAAGCATCATTTTGCAACCGTATTCGATGATTTTAATACACTAGAACAAAACCTCCGGGGTAGAAGTGCTGGTAAAGGTAAAACAGATTTACAAGCTCAAGTTAGTAGTATTTGTGAAGCTATAGAAAGATATTCTGGGGTTTTTCAGGGAGATGAAATCAGAGAAAAAGGCAGTTTTCAACAAATGGGAGAAAGAGCAATTCATCCCAATACTTGTATGAACTTTAGCCAATCTCAATATCAAACTCGTGAGCAGTGGAATAGTAGCAATTCTAGCTGGTTTCAAAAAGTACCAGAACCATTTGATGAAGAACGAGAAATTGAGTGGACACCTGTTTGGTCTTTAACTAATCAAGAATTTAAGTACCTGCCAACAGGTTATTGCTATTTCGGTTATCCACAACAGTTTCAACCAGATTGCTGGGCTGACTCTAATGGCTGTGCATCGGGTAACACAATAGAAGAAGCCATCCTACAAGGTTTTATGGAGTTAGTAGAAAGAGACAGCGTAGCCTTGTGGTGGTACAACCGGGTCAAAAGACCAAGAGTAGATTTGGATAGTTTTGACGATCCTTATTTCCTAACCCTGAAAGATTACTATCACAAAATCAAACGCGAGATATGGGTTATAGATATTACCAGTGATTTGAATATTCCCACATTTGCTGCTATCTCTAGGAGGATAGATCAACAACCGGAAGACATCATTTTTGGCTATGGCACACATTTTGATCCTCAGATTGCTATTAGCAGAGCATTGACAGAAGTTAATCAGTTGCTACCTTCAGTTTTATCTGCCAATTCTGATGGTAGTACTAAATATCCTGCTTCTGCTGATCCCCTAGCTTTAGATTGGTGGAAAACCGCTACAATCGCCAATCAACCCTATCTCACTCCTGATAAAAACGCCGCTACTAAAGTGAGTACAGATTATCCGCAAATTTGGAGCGATGACTTGTTAGATGATGTGATACTTTGTCAGCAGATTGTCGAAAAAAATGGGATGGAAATGCTAGTTCTAGACCAAACACGCCGAGATGTTGGACTGAGAGTAGTCAAGGTGATAGTTCCAGGAATGCGTCACTGGTGGAAACGACTCAATTCTGGTCGCCTTTATGACGTGCCTGTTAAATTAAATTGGTTGCCACAACCTTTATCAGAACATCAGCTTAATCCATTACCAATGTGGATGTAGCTAATAGTAATGGAATAGGATTAATCAGAGAATTATTAAAAAGTTTTGCTTAAAAACTTCTAAATTCTGACAAATCTCTAGGCAAACATTGAAAAACGAAAACTAAATCACTTATGCTCAACGGATATAAAATCATTGACGCAGATTCTCATGTAACTGAGCCTGTGGGTATGTGGAAAGATTACCTAGAACCCGCATTTCAAAGCTTCGCCCTATCATCTGATCTCAAAATTATGGGTGAGCCAGTTACTAATAAAGTATCGGCAAAAATCAAGGCTGTGGGCAATAAGCAAATAATGCAAGCGCACCCCATCTCAGTACTGAATGCTTTTGATCCAGAATCCCACGTTCTAGCAATGCAACGTATGGGAATTGACATTTCCTATATGTATCCAACTCAGGGTTTGTGGTTATTAGCTGTAGACACTATGGCTCCCAAGTTAGCTGGAGCATACACACGAGCTTACAATAATTGGTTAAAAGACTTCTGTGCCTATAATCCAAAAGTTTTGCGAGGAGTGGGAGCAATTAACCGTCATGCCCCAGAAGAAATGGTATCAGAACTACACCGGATCGCCGAGTTTGGCTGGAAAGCGGTGTTTTTATTACCTAACCCAGTCAAAGGCAGATTGTTAAGCGATCGCGCATACGAGCCATTTTGGACAGAGTGCGAACGTTTGGGAATTGCCGTAGGTATTCACGAAGGAACTCATGGACGTTTACCCACCACTGGAGCAGATAGGTTTAATACCCGCTTTGCCATGAATGCCTGTTCTCATCCGATGGAGCAGATGATGGCACTATTAGCCTTAGTCGAAGGTGGAGTGTTAGAGCGTCATCCCAATTTAAAAGTCGGTTTTATCGAATCAGGAGGTGGTTGGCTACCCTATTGGTTATGGCGGCTTGATCAAGAATATGAAAACTTACGCTGGGAAGTGGAAGAAAATGTCAAAATCAAACCTTCAGAATACTTTCTGCGCCAGTGCTTTATTGCCATTGAGCCTTCAGAACCTTACATAGCCCAGATTATTGAATACATTGGCTCAGATAATTTAATTTTTGGCTCCGACTACCCGCACATGGATCATAAACCTGATATTGTCAAAGAAGTTGTTGCCCTAGAAGCACAACTTGGGCGGGAAACAGTGAAGAAAATTCTTTGGGATAATCCTGCTCGTTTTTACGGACTGGAGTAAGTAAATATCAAATGTATCTGCAAAAGTGCTAATCAAAGTATTACATTCTCATTCCCTGATATTTGGTTTATATCAGGGCTTTATCATTAGCATTCTTATTCACTAAATGTAAGAATTCAGGAGTCAGAAGCGGAGCCGGAGACGCTCCGCCTCCGGTCAGAATGCTGATCCAATAAGGAATAGATAGTAGTAATATTTCTTGAGAATAATTCAGCTTGACTGTAAAAGTCTCTTGAATGCTGAATTCTGGATTCTGTATTCTGAATACTTACACTAAATCATCAATCAGCACTGCCTTAATCCTGAGAAACACCGAAAAATTATAGGATATTTTAATTTATGAATACTATAACTGATTACCAAATTATTAGTAAATTATACGAAAGTCCTAATTCTTTAGTTTATCGAGCTATCCTCAATCAAAATAATCAACCTATTATTCTCAAAATTCTTAAAGAAGGCTATCCTTCTGCTTCAGAAATTACTAGATATCGACAGGAATATGAAGTTACTCGCTCTCTCAATCTGGATGGTGTAATCAAAGCTTATAGCTTACACAGATATCAGAATAGTTTAGTCATGTTATTAGAAGATTTTGGTGGTGATTCTTTAAATATATTATTAAACAAGTACGAATTTAGTTTAGAAGAGTTTCTCGTGATTGCCATCAAAATTACTAACGCTTTAGGTGGTATTCATGCCAATAGCATTATTCACAAAGATATTAACCCTTCAAATATTGTTTATAACCTGAAAACTGGACAACTCAAAATAATCGATTTTGGTATTTCCACTGTTCTCTCGCGGGAAAACTTAGAAATTTATAATCCTAATTACCTGGAAGGAACATTAGCCTATATTTCCCCAGAACAGACAGGTAGAATGAATAGAGCCATAGATTACCGGACTGATTTTTATTCTCTGGGAGTGACTTTTTATCAGATACTTACTCATCAACTTCCCTTTGCCACAAATGATGCCATTGAGTTGGTACACAGCCACATAGCTAAACAACCTGTACCACCCCATAAACATAATTCAAAAATTCCCTTGGCTGTTTCTAAAATTATTATGAAATTGCTGGCCAAAATTGCGGAAGAAAGGTATCAAAGTGCTTGGGGATTAAGGGCTGATTTAGAATATTGTCTTCAGCAATTACAAGTTAATAATCAAATTTTAGAGTTTCCACTTGCCCTGCGGGATGTTTCTGATAAATTTCAGATTCCCCAGCATCTCTATGGTAGAGAAAAGGAAGTTGAGCAACTTCTGGAAACCTTTGAACGTGTCAGTCAAGGCAAAACAGAGATGATGCTTGTCTCTGGTTATTCTGGTGTGGGTAAGTCAGCTTTAATTAACGAAATTCATAAACCTATAGTACGGCAAAGAGGATATTTTATTTCAGGTAAATTTGAGCAATTTAAACGAAATATCCCTTATGTCTGCTTGATACAAGCATTACAGGAATTGATCCGACAACTGTTGACAGAAAGTGAGATACAGATTCAATCTTGGAAGCAGAAACTTTTAAATGCACTGGGAGAAAACTGTCAGGTAATTATCGATGTTATCCCTGAAGTCGAATTGATTGTTGATAAACAGCCTCCAGTACCTCAGTTGGGTTCAATTGAATCACAAAATCGTTTTAATTTAGTTTTTCAAAAGTTTATTAGTGTTTTTACCCAACCAGAACATCCTTTAGTGATTTTCTTAGACGATTTACAGTGGGCAGATTCAGCATCTTTGAATTTGATTAAGCTACTAATGACTAATACTGATAATCAGTATCTATTAATGTTAGGAGCATATCGAGATAATGAGGTTAGCGTAACTCATCCTTTAATGTTAACTTTAGAGCAAATTCAACAGGTTGGCACTAAGATTAGTAAAATCAAACTTCAGCCTTTAAGTTTAATTCACGTTAATCAATTGATTGCTGATACAGTCAATAAGTCAACGAAAGAAACTCAATCATTAGCAGAACTGGTTATTAAAAAAACTAACGGTAATCCATTTTTTCTCACACAGTTACTTCAAGGTTTATACAGAGATGAGTTATTATCTTTTGATTCTGTAGCTGGTAATTGGTCATGGGATATTGAGCAGATTCAAGCTGTAGATATAACTGATAATGTTGTAGAATTCATGATTACTAAACTAGAAAAACTCAAAAAAAATACACAAAATATTTTAAAATTATCAGCCTGTATAGGGAATATATTTAATTTGGAGCTTCTTGCTCTGATTAATGGTAAATCTCTGGCAGAGACTGCTGCTGATCTTTGGCCAGCCTTACAGGAAGGTTTGATTATACCTCTTAATGATGCATATAAAATACCCATTTTATGGAATCAGGAAGTAATGTTCAATAGCTGCTCAGAAACGCTACCATTTCCTATCCCTTATAAGTTTTTGCATGACCGTGTTCAACAAGCAGCATACGCTTTAATTCCTGACCTTGATAAACAAAAAATCCATTTGCAGGTAGGAAGCATTTTAAAAATTCATACTAAACAAGAGGAGTTAGAAGAAAAAATTTTTGATATTGTCAATCACCTCAACATCAGTGCAGAATTAATTACCGATCGCACACCCAAAGATGAGTTAGCCAGACTAAACCTAATAGCTGGTAAAAAAGCTAAAGCTTCAGCCGCTTATGAACCTGCTCTTAGATATTTAGAAAATGGGATCAGGTTATTATCCCCAGATAGCTGGCAGAGTCAATACAAATTGACATTAGAACTTTATACCGAAACAGTGGAAGCGTTATATATAAATTCTCAGTTTCCACAAGCCGATGAACTTTATGAGATTGTGTTAACGAAAGCTCAGACTTTGCTAGACAAAGTTAAACTTTATGAATTAAAAATAGATTCCCATCAAGTACAAAACCAACAAAAGGAAGCAATAAAGACTGCATTAGAGACTCTCAATTTACTGGGAGTGAAACTTTTAACCAATCCTCGATTTTTGAAATTAGTCACCTTTTTAAATTTACTGCAAACTAAGATTGCTCTGATAGGCAAAAATAATGATTATTTAATTAATCAGCCAGAAATGACAGATCCTCTGAAGCAAGCCGCAGTCACTATTTTATCTTATGTTGATTCTGCTGCTTATGTAGCCCAACCAGAGTTGTATAGTTTAATTGCCTTAAAGCCTGTAAATTTATTACTTAAATATGGAAATACTCCACAAGCTCCCATTGTCTATGCTATGTATGCTGTAGTTCTTTGTGCCATTGATGATATTCAGGCTGCCATACAGTTTAGTGAACTATCTTCACGTTTATTGGAACGTTATGATACTAAAATATTCAAGGCTAAATTACTCTTTTATCATAACTATATTCGACATTGGCACAAACCTATTAACAATATAGCAAAACTATTTTTGGAAGCTTATAAAAGTGCAGTAGAAAATGGCGATGTTTTGTGGGCTGGGTACAATGCACACCAATATTCTCTGCATTTATTTTGGTCAGGCCAGGATTTGCGGGTGCTAGAAAAGGAATTAGGAAAATATAGTAAAGCTATAGAAAAAATCAAGCAATATACTTCTCTTAATTATAATAATCTCTATCATCAATCTGTCTTAAATTTAATAGGTGAATCTGCTACACCACACTTATTAAGCGGGAGAATTTATAATGAAGACAAAATGATCCAGGTACATCATTTAGCCAATGATAGATTAGCATTAGCTGATTTATATTTACAAAAAACTTTACTCTGCTTAATTTTTGAAAAATATACAGCAGCATTTGAAAATTCCTTATTAGCGGTAGAATATGCTGATGCTTTTACTGCTAGTCTTTCTTTTCCATTAGTTTATTTTTACAATTCCTTGACTTGTTTAGCTACTGTTACCGATCAATCTCTCCAGAAAACACAACTGGTCTTGGTAGAAAAAAATCAAAAGAGAATGAAGCGATGGGCATCTTATGGCTCAAGTAATTATCAAAATAAATATGATTTTATTGAAGCTGAAAAAGCCAGAGTATTGGGTAAAAACTTTAAAGCAATGAAGTATTATGATCTGGCAATTGTTGGGGCTAGAAAACAAGGATTTATTCAAGATGAAGCAATGATCTGTGAACGAGCCGCTAAATTCTATTTCTCCATTAATGCTAATGAGATTGCTCAATTTTACTTAAAGAATGCCCATCATTGCTATACACGCTGGGGAGCGATCGCTAAAGTCAAAGATTTAGAAGCTAAGTATCCACAGATATTAGTAGGAACCACGGAACGTAAAGGGATTAAAGAAATTAGTACAACTATTTCTAATAATGGTAGTAATGCTCAAGTACTGGACTTAGCAACTGTTATTAAAGCTTCTCAGGCTCTAGCTGGTGAAATTGTGCTAGAGAAACTGCTCAAAAAATTGATGAAAATAGTCATTGAAAATGCCGGCGCACAAAAAGGTTTTCTCATTCTTGATCAACCACATAGTTGGGTAATTGAAGCTGAAGGTATGGTTGATAAAGATGAGGTGACAGTTTTACAATCTGTTCCTATAGATTCTTTAGACCCTAATCTCAAAATTCCCTACGTATCAGCAGCCATTATCAATTATGTAGCCCGTAGCCAAGAAAATGTGGTTTTGAATGATGCAGTTCATGAAGGACAATTTACACGTGATCCATATATCGCTGCTGCACAACCTAAATCTATTCTCTGTACTCCTTTACTTCATCAAGGGAAACTAAGCGGAATTCTCTACTTAGAAAATAATCTCACGACTGGCGCATTTACTCCAGATAGAGTTGAAGTTTTAAGAATTCTTTCTGCCCAAGCTGCTATCTCTATTGAAAACTCTCGTCTTTACGAACAACTAGAGGAATACAATCGAAATCTTGAACAAAAAGTAGAAGCAAGAACCCAAGAATTACAGGATAAAAATCAGGAGTTAGCCACTACATTACAAAAGTTAAAAACCACACAAGCCCAGATTATTGCTCAAGAAAAACTAGCTTCGCTAGGTACACTCACAGCAGGTATAGCCCATGAAATTAAAAATCCCTTGAACTTTGTTAATAATTTTGCTGAACTTTCTGTAGAATTAACTGAAGAACTTTTGGAAGAAATTAATCATCAAAAAGATAAATTAGATGCAGAAAATAAAGCATATATTGAAGAACTTTTACATGATTTAAATCAAAATTCTCAAAAAATTAAAGAACATGGACAGAGGGCAGATAGTATTGTACATGGAATGCTCATGCATTCTCAAGGTCAAACTGGTAAGCGACAACCGACTGATATTAATGCTGTTTTGACAGAATCAGTTAATCTGGTTTATCAAAGTATGCGAGCTAAAAATCCTAATTTCCAATTAGCTATAGAAACAAAATATGCTGATCATCTTGGTCAATTAAATCTAGTAATTCAAAATATTAGTCGTGTTTTTATTAATATCATTAATAATGCTTGTTATGCAGTTAATGAGAAGACGCAAGCAATGGGCGGAGAATTTCTACCTCAGATTTGCCTGAGTACACACAATTTAGAATCATCTGTAGAAATTCGCATTAGGGATAATGGTAATGGTATTTCTGAAGATATAATTGATAAAATTTTTCATCCATTTTTTACTACTAAACCACCAGGACAAGGCACAGGATTGGGTCTATCTATTAGTCATGAAATTATTGTCCAAGAACATCAAGGTAACATTAAAGTAGAAACAGAGGTAGGATTGTACACGGAATTTATCATCACTTTACCCAAGGACAGTGTTGAATAATTGAACATCTGAGAAATATCATAACTGGGCTTAATGAAAAAAGAAAAAATAATTAACATTTAGAAAAGCACTCTAATTTGGTATGCTGAATAAAAGTTGGAAATACCTTATATAGAATCGTCATAATTCCATGATGCCAGCAAAAATCTTAGTAGTGGATGATGAGCCAGATTTAGAAGCTTTAATCCGTCAAAAATTTCGTAAGGAAATTCGCCGTAATCAGATTGAGTTTATTTTTTCCCGGCACGGATTAGAAGCATTAAATCAACTAGCGATCGAACCAGATATAGATATCGTTTTAACTGATATTAATATGCCTCAAATGGATGGGCTGACTTTACTTGATCAAATAAAGTTACTCTATCCGACTGTGACATCTGTGATTATTTCCGCTTATGGAGATATGACCAATATTAGAACAGCGATGAATCGCGGGGCATTTGATTTTTTAACTAAACCAATTAATTTAGATGATTTAGAAATTACTACACAAAAAACCCTAGAGCATGTACAAAAGCTAAAAACAGCTTTAGAACAAGAGCGTTTAGCAAGGCAAGCACAAACACAATTATTAATACATTTACAACAAGAAATTACTGAACGTCAGCGAGCAGAAGAAGCATTACGGGATAATGAAAAAAAGTTGGCTCAATTACTGGAAGCTGTACCAGTGGGAATTTTTGTGATCGATCGCTATGGTAAATCTTCTTATGCTAATCAGACAGCTGTACAAATACTTGGTAAAGCTATAGAACCTGAAGCTAAAGTTGATGATTTAACCAGTATTTATCAAGCTTATGTGGCGGGAACACAGCAAATTTACCCTCCTGACAAACAGCCGATCGCTCTAGCTTTAAGGGGTGAAAGTGTAAGTGTTGATGATGTTGAAATCCACCAAGGTGATAAGGTCATCCCTCTGGAGGTTTCAGCTACACCAATTTTTGATGAACAGGGACAAATTGCTTACGCTATCGCTGCTTTTCAAGATATCACTCAACGAAAACAATCGGAAGCAGAACGAGTTAAGTTTACCGAAGAGTTAGCCATCAAAAATACAGATTTACAACAGGCTAAAGATAAATTAGCTCAAGCTAACCAAACTTTAGAAGAAAAAGTTATAGAACGCACAAAAGAACTGTCCCAAACCTTAGAAATTCTCAAAGCTACCCAGGCAGAATTAGTAATTGAAAATGCCCTCCTCCGCAGTGCAGAAAATATTTCCGCCTATGAATATCAAGTAGGTGGAAGTTTGCCAATGAATGCCCCTACTTATGTAGTGCGTCAAGCCGATCGCTATCTTTACAAAGCACTAAAACGGGGAGAGTTCTGCTATATACTCAATGCCCGGCAAATGGGTAAATCTAGCTTGCGCGTGCAAATTATGAACAGGTTACAAATGGAAGGTTTCATTTGTGTAGCCATGGATTTGTCGGAAATTGGTAATAGACACATTTCGATGGAACAATGGTATGCCGGCTTTACCTACATTTTAGCTAGTGGCTTTAATTTAATCACAGAAATTGATGTTATTACTTGGTGGCGTGAGCATCAGTTTTTATCTCCTATACAGCGTTTGGGAACATTTATTAATGAAGTTCTGTTAGAAAAAATCCCTCAAAATATTGTAATTTTTATTGATGAAATTGATAGTATTTTTAATTTGAATTTTGAAATTGATGATTTCTTTATTTTACTCAGAAGTTGCTTTAATAAACGGGCTGATTCTCCTAAATATCAGCGTCTAACTTTTGTCTTGCTGGGTGTAGCTACTCCCTCACAATTACTACAAGATAAAAATCGCACACCTTTTAATATTGGTCAACTAATTGAGTTACATGGGTTTCAATTACACGAAGCACAACCTTTACTTCAAGGTTTAATTAATAAGGTTAGCAACCCACAGACTGTACTCAAAGAGTTGTTAGAATGGACAAATGGTCAACCCTTTCTCACCCAAAAGCTGTGTAAATTGATTGGTAATTCTTCTTCACCCATCCCCAGTAATAAAGAAGTAGAATGGATTGAGAATTTAGTGCAGACAAAAGTTGTAGTAAACTGGGAATCTCAAGATGAGCCAGAGCATTTGCGGACAATACGCGATCGCATCCTCAGTTTACAAAGGCGTGATATACAGGTACTAAAGTTGTATCAAGAGGTTATACAACACGAAGAAGTTGCGGCAGTTGATAGTTTAGAAGAAAGAGAATTATTATTATCTGGTTTAGTAGTTAAACAGGAAGGAATTTTAAAAGTACATAACCGAATTTATCAAAGAATTTTTGATAGTAAATGGGTTGATAAAATCTTGAACAGCTAAAACAGAGAGACACAGCATAGCTGTGTCCCTTTTTACTCAAATTTAATGTGGTACGGCTAACTTCTGATCAGTTATAGCTTGAACTTGGGTATTTTGTGCCACAATTTGCCGGAATACTTCACCGTCGATAGTTTCTTGTTCTGCTAACAAATCTACCAACCGTTCAAAAATAATCCGGTGTTCTTGCAATAATTCTTTGGCTTTGATATAGCTATTATTGACAATTTCCCGGACTTTATTATCAATTTTGGCGGCGATTTCTTCCGAGTATTCGGATTTATTCATCCAGTCGCGTCCTAGAAATACCTCACTATTTTGATTTTCTAAGGAAACTGGCCCTAATTCCGACATACCAAATCTTGTCACCATTTGACGCGCCATATTGGTGACTTTTTGTAAGTCATCTCCTGCACCTGTGGTTACTTCCAATTTACCAAAAACAATTTCTTCTGCTGCACGACCGCCTAAAGTGGCAGTAATTCTGGCTAAAATTTGGGAGCGGGAAATTAAACCCTGTTCTTCATTGGGAGTAAACCAGGTTAAACCTAATGCTTGACCTCTGGGGATCAAGGTGACTTTTTGTACTGGGTCATGGTCTTTGATTAAAGTTCCGACTAAAGCATGACCAACTTCATGGTAAGCAATTAGGCGTTTATTTTTGCTATCGACTAAAGCAGTACCTTCCATTCCCGCCACAACTCGGTCTACTGCATCATCAATTTCTAAGTTAGTAATTGCTTCTTTACGTCTTCTGGCGGTCAGAATTGCGGCTTCGTTCAGGAGGTTGGCTAAATCTGCACCAGTAAAACCAGGGGTACGCCGAGCGATCGCCTCTAAAGATACACTATCATCTATTCTCTTATTTCTGGCATGGACTTTTAAAATTTCCAATCTGCCTTTTAAATCTGGTGCATCGACAATTACTTGTCTGTCAAAGCGTCCGGGACGTAATAAGGCTGCATCTAAAACATCGGGACGGTTAGTAGCAGCAATAATAATGATGCCATTGTTACCCTCAAAACCATCCATTTCTGTTAATAGCTGATTCAGGGTTTGTTCTCTTTCATCATTACCGCCACCAATACCTGCGCCTCTTTGTCTACCTACCGCATCAATTTCATCAATAAATATTAAACAGGGAGCATTTTCTTTGGCTTTTTTAAACAAATCCCGCACACGGGAAGCACCCACACCCACAAACATTTCTACAAATTCTGAACCAGAAATACTAAAGAAAGGTACTCCTGCTTCCCCAGCGATCGCTTTTGCTAGTAAAGTTTTACCAGTACCAGGCGGGCCAATTAATAACACACCTTTAGGAATTTTTGCACCTACGGCTGTGAATCTTTCTGGTTGTTTTAGGAAGGTAACAACTTCTTGTAATTCTTCTTTTGCTTCTTCTACCCCAGCAACATCATCAAACTTCACCCCTGTTTTCGCTTCCATTTGAAAACGAGCGCGGGATTTGCCAAAATTTAAAGCTTGACTAGAAGCATTGGTAGAACGTCGCAGGAATAACAACATTAAGGCCACTAGAGGCACAATCCACATTAAATTAATTAATAATCCTACAGCAGCCCGACTGTTAGCTGAAGAAATTTCCCCAAACTCTACATCTTTTTGTTTGAGTTTACTAATTAATTCTGTATTTTGTTCTAATAGTTTCACCTGTAAAGGTGGTTCATCTGGCTTTTTACCTACTAAATAAACCCTGGCTATTTGTTCAGCTTCGTCCAATTCTACTTTTTTTACTTCTCCTTTCTCCGTTTTGCGGATTAACTCGCCATAGGTTAATTCTCGATCTACTTTTTGTGCCAAAGCTGGACTACCGCCGACAATTCCAGGTAACATCACCAAGGCGGCTGCTACTATCCCAGCCCAAGGCACACGCTTTGGCGGATGCTGTTTAGCTAAAGCTTTATTCTGCAAATTTTTCATAATCATTACCCTTTGTCTGTTGGCACTAGCGCAAGAGCTGGTTTTCTGCCTACGTTTGTAACTGAAACTGTAATATTTGAAAATTACGGTTTTCCTATCTAGTGTAACTTTGGCCTTTGAGCTTGCCCATGTTTTGATTTTACGCTGGCGCTAAGTTTTGATAGATCCACGATATCAAGGATTTATTAATGCTGGCTATTTGACTATCTATTTTTTTAATTTAGTACAATTGACCTACTTTGTCGGCCGTAGATTTGACATCTGAGGGGAGCGATCGCTAGAATAAACATAGTCGTAATGATTCCGCTTTTCAAAAAATTGAAGACTAGAAAACTGGTTTGACGGGTACACTATGGTAAAAATAGTTGGCATTGCTGGAAGTTTAAGAACAGGTTCCTACACCCAGTTAGGATTACAAATAGCAGCGCAACGGGTAGCAGCGTTAGGTGCAGAAGTAGAAATTTTGGATTTGCGACAAATGCAGCTACCGTTTTGTAATGGCGATAAAGAGTATCCAGATTATCCAGATGTGCAAAAGTTGCGTGATACAGTCCGTAATGCGGATGGATTAATTTTAGCTACACCAGAGTATCATGGTAGTGTTAGTGGTGTGTTAAAAAATGCCCTGGATTTAATGAGTTTTGAAGAATTATCAGGGAAAGTTACAGGATTAATCAGCATTTTAGGTGGACAATCTAATAGTAATGCTCTCAATGATTTAAGAATTATCTTGCGTTGGGTGCATGGTTGGGTAATTCCTGAGCAGATTGCTATTGGACAAGCTTACAACGCCTTTACACCAGAAGGTAAACTTAAAGATGAAAAGCTATCCCAAAGATTTGATCAATTTGCTCAAAGTTTAGTAGATAACACTCGTAAATTACGGGGTGTTAGTTAAAAAGAGGGGGAGAGGGGAGAAAGCATTTTATTGTTACTCAGGGCTATTTCATTCTCATTCAGTCCGCCTCAGACTCAACTCTGAGGCTTATAGAAAAACTCGGCAGCGACTATTAATGATGAATTTAGTCCGTTTTAACGGACTTGAGCTATTAGCCCAAAATTGATTTTAGGGCGGTGCAACTCCAGAATGAAATAACCCTGTATCGTTACTAATCCCCAATCCCTAATCGCACAAACAACCTTGCAGCACCTAACCCTAATTTGTAGAATAGCCAAAAGGAAAACTGCAAATGGTACAAACTCCTGCTCAAATTCTCACCCTAGCAGAATTTCTGCAACTTCCAGAAACAGAACCCAGTAGTGAATATATTGATGGACTGATTATCCAGGGGAAACGCATCTAAATTTTTTTGACAAAAGACAATACATATGCAGGTAAAAAAAGAAAGTATTTACATGATATAAAGCAGCATGAAAGCAAATATTAAACAGAAGATTAGAGTGTTAGTTGTTGCATAAATAGAAT
>DATGXQ010000649.1:0-1622 GCA_035298905.1 Nostocaceae cyanobacterium
CCGCCGATGCTTTTTCTGGGGTTTGTCCACGTCCCATACTCAGCATTTGGCTACTCATCCGACACCAAAAGTAGCGTCCTTGACGATCGAACCAATAAACATTTGTCCGATTGGCGGCAATATGTTGATGAGTAACTGTTACTATAGCCTCTAGTTTTTGATCTAATTTTTTCAGGTTGCTAATATTTTCGACTAAACGTAACCAAGGTTCTTCGGAACGCTTAACCTGCTTTTGCTGTAAATCTATTTCATTTCTATAAAGTACTGCACCTAGTTCACCTAAAACGATTAATAATCTTTCTCTGGCTTCACCAGTCAGCAAATAGCCCCAGCGTTGTGAACCCAATAAAGCTAAACCTAAACAATTATTACGATAGCGAATTGGTATAACTACTGTACCTTGAATTTTAAATTTATTGGCGACTGTATGCCATTCAGATGCCCGTGGCTCCTTACCTAAATCAGCTACACCTACAGGACTTTGGGAAATTACCACTTGCTCTAGCATATCCCCTGGATTTAAAACCAGCCGTTGCCGCAGAAAATTCTGATCATTATTAGGAATGACACCACCTTTCCCTAATAAAATATGGTTAAGGCGATCATAAATAGCAATCCAAATTAATTGGTAGTCAAACTGTCCTTGCAGATATGCCGCAGTCATTTCAATCAAAATATCAACATTATCTTCTTCTCTAAGTCTTTGTAGTACATTTCCCAAGGACAGGATTTGTTGTTCGGCGGCTAGAGGTTTTTTTGGCTGCCCCATCTGATGACCAGTCAACATAGGTTGTAGTAATATAATTAAAGTACCCGGAAAAGCATCCTGATTAATCAGGTTTCTGGTATCAGTTAATAGTTGGTTTGAGAAGTTAACCTAATTTGGATATTTATCAAGCAGTAATTAGACCACTTTTGTTCACTCTGGTAAAAGTAGATCCAGAATGGGCGCATAGACAAGTAATGCGTAGTTTGAGAACCTTATCCCAAACTAGCAATAATCCTGTTAGTAACTCAGTAAATAAACTTTTACAGCAGTCTTGTTGCCTACAGGATAAACGCCTCGAACAAAATTTGTTTGGGCTGAATTTTGCTAATCCTGTTGGTTTGGCAGCTGGTTTTGATAAAGATGGAATTGCTGCTAACATCTGGTCTAGTTTTGGTTTTGGCTTTGCAGAACTTGGTACTGTAACTTATCAAGCGCAGTTAGGAAATCCCCTTCCTCGGTTATTTCGCTTACCATTAGATCAAGCTGTACTCAACCGTATGGGTTTTAATAATGAGGGTGCAGCAGCAATGGCAGCGAGATTGACACAAGAAAAGCAAAATACAACCTTTCCAGTACCTTGGGGAATAAACTTGGGTAAATCTAAGATAACACCCTTAGAAGACGCAGCACAGGATTATCTTCAGAGTTTTCGCTTACTTAAAAACCTGGGTGATTATTTTGTGGTTAATGTCTCTTCTCCCAATACTCCCGGATTGCGATCGCTCCAAGATGCTGCTATGCTCAGTCAAATATTAGATGTATTACAAACAGAAAATACTGCACAAAAACCCATCTTTGTCAAGATAGCACCAGATTTAGAATTTTCAGCGATCGCCGAAATTGTCACCCTCGC
>DATGXQ010000650.1:0-2304 GCA_035298905.1 Nostocaceae cyanobacterium
ACAGACGTTTATAACAAAGCCTGATGTTAAAGGAGTTTCAACCCTGTTCCCTGTTCCCTGTTCCCTGTTCCCTGCTGTAATTTAAAAAAATTAATATAATTTTTGAAGATTACTAACATGGCAATAATTAAAAAAAGCTAAATTGTTAGTTACAAAAATGCGCGTTCTAAAGTCAAGAGTAAAGTGAAGTCTGAAATTAATTTAGGTAATTTTTGAGTAATTAGACTAAAAAGAGTATCATGTAATGTCTACTAGTTTGTTTAATATAAGCTAAACAAGGCAAGTTACGACAAAGAGAATTGCTTTTTCTGTTAACTTGTAAGCAAAGATGCTCACAAACTTCTCATCTGGTCGGAGCTAATTGCCCTTAATAATACTTTAGATTCATCTGAACTGTATATATCTGATCTCTTCACCGTGAATTAAACTCAAAGGTGGTTAAATGCCAAAAGTTACGTTTGAGTTCGTAACACATCATCAGATTTTTTCCTTTTTTCCTTTATCAAGTTGTTTAGATTAGATTCTTTTTCACAAGATATTCAAAATTAATAAGCTAACTTTATCAAATATTTGTTAATTAATGTGTAGAATCTATTAATTTTCTTAACTGTCTTAACTGTCTTAACTGTCCTTGCATTCTTATGAAAATTTGGAGAAATTGGATAGGATCAAGTGCTGATACAGCCGTAGGAGTGTCACCTCTTTTTCATTGCTGCGGCCTAATTATGCTAAACTACAGCCTTACCTGTGGAGGAAGCATTGTTAAAAAATACAAAATAAAGGTTGCGAAAATACTCTTTCTACTGTTAGTATAACCTGGGTATAAAAATCTCAATTCATCAATCGATAATTTAACAAAGTTGGGGGAGTAAACAAAAAAAATTTTCCCTTTTGCTTCTGCTTGCTAGTTACCATAATACCAGAGAAAATCCCACATATCATAAACAAATATTTGTTGATTTTTAACTGGTAAATAACTAGAGTAAAGGCAAAGAGCTAACACTTAACGATGGGGGTAGTTTTGGCTATTGAATAATTTGACATAGGGTAATTTATTTTGATAGTGAATAATGTCAGAAAATATAGAATTAGAGCAGCATAAATATAATTTTCCAGAGAAATTTATCCCGTTGATATCTTTACTGGTAGGCATATCTGCAATTTCTACTACTGCTTTATTTATTAAAGTCTCTGTTCAAGAAATGAGTGTAAATTCCACAATGTTTAATCGATTGTGGATTGCCAGTATCATTTTTATTTCCTTAAATGTCTATCACAGATTTCGCCCACAAGATAATCAAAAACCGATTCAAGAAACTTTTCAAAAGCCCTCTTATCAAATAATTGATTTCGTGCTTTTAATCATTGTTTCTCTGATTTATATTTCGGGCAGATTTTTGTGGACTATTTCTCTCTACGAAACAACCGTCGCCAATGCCATGATTCTTAATAGCAGTACTCCCCTATTTACAGCACTGGGAGGCTGGCTATTTTTGAGGCAAAGTTTTGGTGTCAAATTTATTATTGGGCTGGTGGTGGCCATAGTTGGCAGTATTACTTTAGAACTAGGTGAATTACAGAAAGTTAACATTAATTTAATCGGTGACGGAGCGGCTTTGCTGTCTTCCGTTTTTTTTGCCGCAAATCTGCTGATTGTAGAAAAAATTCGTAATAAGTTTTCATCATCTCAGATTCTGTTGTCGCGCTGCTTAGTTGGTACAGCCTCAGTGCTACCAATAGTCTTGTTGTTTGAAGACAATATTTTACCGACGACAACATTAGGATGGATTACGGTCATTTGCATGGCAGCGATCGGCGAAATGATTGGTCATGGACTGTTAGTATATAGCGTCAAGTTCTTCCCCTCCAGTTTTGTGGCTATAACCATGCTCCTTGAACCGATCATCGCTATTATCCTGGCCTGGATCATTTTTTCTGAGGGATTAGGAACCTTGACTTGGTTAGCATTAGCACTGGTACTACTTGGTGTTTATCTATCTAAAGATGATGTCGAGCGATCGTCCGATGAAGTACCCTCCACACCAGTATCCTCTACAACTGAGTAAATACTAACTGACACTATTCAACATAATTTTTTTAGGTCACAGTCAACACAAAAGTAAGTTCAGAAATCGAGTTATGGAAAAGCTTCAGGTGGGCATCGATATTGGCGGAACAAAAATGTTTTTTCTAGCCAAGACGGCAGAAGGAGACAAAACCCGTAAAATTGATACAGGTGCTAATTTTTCCGGGGAAGACGCTGACAGAGAAATTTCTAGCTTTTTGGAGGAACTACCAGCCCCT
>DATGXQ010000651.1:0-6424 GCA_035298905.1 Nostocaceae cyanobacterium
AGCCTCCAGACGCTCCGCCTCCGGTCAGAATGCTGATCCAATCAGGAATAGATAGTAGTAATATTTCTTGAGAATAATTCAGCTTGACTGTAAAAGTCTCTTGAATGCTGAATTCTGGATTCTGTATTCTGAATACTTACAAATTACTTACTCTGTCTTCCCTATCTTCTTCTCACTCCTTAAACTATCTTTGTTCAGAATCATCTAATTTAATATCTGTCAGGTGTAAATTTTTTTCCATTTCTAAGCGTTGTTCGACATTACGTAAAAAATAGCCATCTACCATAGCTGAACCTAAAAGCTTGCCCAGTTCATCGCGGCTGGTGCTAATAACACTACTATATTTATCATGGGGCAAATTTCCCAACATAGACACAATGGCTTTTTGTATTACTTGTAACACTTCTGGCGAATGGGGTTGAGATAATTGGGCAACCATTTCAGGAGTTAGAGATTGTACATATTGCCATAACTTATTGTTATTATCATCAGATACAGGATAATCTGATTGGCGAGGGGAAAGATTACTCATGTTAGTTAGCTCTGTTCGCTCTTGATTAATAATGAATTTATCAGATCATTGGTATTTATAGATTCAGATTAACCGAATCTCAGAAAGCGGCTTTTGCCACTTGAAAATGGTGAAAAAGCACTTATTTAAGTATCTTACGATTTAGGTAAATTTTGTCACAAAACTATTGAAAAATTTTTCAAGCGATCGCCCCGGATAAATATTAGTTTATACTAGGAGCGATCGCTTGCGGGAGTGTTATGCAATGGTAGGTTTGGTTGATTAGCTCTAATTATCTCTAATTGGCTAGAAACCAGCAACCAATAAATTACTTAGTCTGCTTTTGTTGATTCTGCTTGTTTAGGTAAACGTAGATTCTTACTACGTTGCCAACGATTTAAACCATAGCTACCAACAACTAAAATTAATAAATAAGGGCTATAAACCAATAACCAAATAACAAGTTTTAGTAAACCTACAGTAAATCCACTTACAGAACTTGTCGATTTATTCCAAGTTTCCTGAAATTGAGAACCTAAATTTTTTTGAGGACTAGAACTGACGACAGCAGCCTGTAAATTGAGGGTAATCGTAGAGTAAGAAACTTGATTTTGTAGGCTTTTTAATTGTGCATCAATTCGTTCTATTGATTCTCGCACATTACTAAGTTCTTGGGCTACACTTAACACATCTTTGACAGAACCAGCCCGATCCATTATTTTTTGTAAATTAGCTTCAGTTTTGCGTAAATTGCTCAGTCTAGCCTGAATATCAACTATTTGGTTGCCTACATCTTCAGCTGAAATATTACGATTAGTTACAGTTCCTAACTTTATCAATTCTTCAATTGTTGGGTCTAAAACATTTTGTGGGACACGCATCACTATGTTAGCGGTATGACGAGCATATCCTTCCGTTGGTTGGCTTTCATTTAAAGAAATTACGTCTCCTTGTTGTTTTTCTACAATTTTCGCCACACTTTTAATACTCTCATCTACAGAATTTACTTCTACACTCAAAGCGGCTTTTTTAATTAACTGCGGACGACTGCGGGGTGTTTGTTGTGGACTATTTTCTGTAGATACATCACCTCTAGGTGCTTCTGATGCTGGTTGAACTTCGTTGAGTTGTGCTGGTGCTGAGTTACCAGTAGATGAAGGTGCAGCAGCACAGCTAGTAAAAATTACGCCACCTAGCAAGAAGCTGATGAGTAAAACAGGTTTGCGTCGAGATTTAGTTAAAGTTTGCATAGACTAGCCACACTTGGATTCAGGTACTTCCAGTATGACTGAGAGAAAAACGTCACCCCGTATTGTTTCAATTTATGTAACATTTGTATTGTTAACAATCCTCAATGAAACGTGAACAAATCATCAACCACAAGCCTAGCCTTATAGGGTGAGGAAACAGCATAAAGCTAATAATTCCTCTTTTACAGATAAGGGTTGATAACCCAAATTAAAGGCTTGAGAGCTATCTAAGGAAACATCTTTTGGTCTAGGTGCTGGCATTTTGACATCTTGTTGTAAGCAAGATTTTAGATGATCAGTAGGGAGTTTAAATACTTCTACTAATAGTCTGCCAAATTCGTAGCGGGAAACTCTTTCTTTTCCACCTAGATGAAGATATCCCTGTGCTTTATCTAATGCTAATAATAAACCTTTAGCGGCAGTATTGGCACTAACAGGTGTGCGAAATTCATCGATAAATAAGCTGAGTTCTTTTCCTGCTTTTAATATTTCTATGAATGGTTGGATAAAGCTTTTAGCTGTGGGTGTTTCTCCACCGAACATTAATGGCATTCGGCAAATTGTGGCTTGAGGATGTCGTGATAAAATGCCAATTTCTGCCTGTACTTTCTGTTCTCCATAAATATTTATCGGGGCAACTGGGTCTGTTTCTTTGTAAGGAGGGTTTGAACCATTAAAAACTAAATCGGTGGAGGTGAAAACTAAAGGTAAAGAATAATCTGCACACAGTCCGGCAATATTGCAGGATACTGTCACATTAATTAATTGTGATTCTTGGGGATGAATTTGACAGTAATTTGGTTGGGATTGGGCAGCAGTATGAATTATTGCATCTGGTTTGATTTGATTAAATATATTTTTTAATTGCTGAAAGTCTGTTAAGTCAACTTTTAATGTCGTCACATCAGGAATTTCTACAGTTTTGGAGTTATATGTAGCAAAAACTGTATATTTTTGTTTTGCTAATTGGCAAAGATGCCAGCCTAAAAAACCACTTGCACCTGTAATTAAAAGTTTTTGCATTAACTGAATGGTTTATTACCTAGTTATTTGAGGTTGCTGAATTATTGAATTAATGCTTGAAATCTTTTATCGTTGCGGATGAGATTAAAATCAGGATCTGTTTTGGCTAATTGTCGATATTTATCAGGTACTAATTGTATTGCTTTAGCTAAACTTTCTACGGCTAATTCTACGTTTCCCTGTAAGGCATAATTACAAGCTTTGTTGTAATATGCTGGATGCAAGTCTGATTTAATAGTTAAGGCTTGATTGTAGGATGCCAGGGCTTCTTGATAACGTTGTAGTTTGGTTAATGCTATACCGCGATTGATCCAGGCTTCGTGTTTTTCTGGCATAATAGCGATCGCCTCATCATAGGCTTTTACTGCTTCTGGATAGCGACGTAGGGCTGTTAACACGTTACCACGATTATACCAGGCTTCATCTTTGTTCGGTTGGAGAGCGATCGCTTTATCATAGGATTCTAAAGCTTCCTCATACCTTTGTAGGGCTGTTAAAGCATTGCCCCTATTGACCCAAGTTTCTACACTATCAGATTTTAAAGTAATAACCTGATTATATGCTGTCAAGGCATCTTGATAGCGTTGGGCATCTAATAAACTATTGCCTTGCAGCAATAAGGTCTTTGCTGTTTGGCTATCTTGTGCTTCTGTGAGCAACTGAGCAACATTAGAATCTTGTACAACCTGTTTTGCTTTTTCTGTTGACGAGGAGGTTGCAGAATCGCTACAGCCAAAGGCAACAAGACTGATCAAACTAGAAACGATCACGCAGCGCCGCAAGATCATGCTGCACCTACACAACTCATTCTAAAATGCTAAGACTAATGGACATGAAACAAGAGTATCAACCTACACTAATTTTGCTAAATTCTTGATTTCCTTAAATTCCAGGTGGCTCATGTTGGATAACTTTTGATTTGTCAAGTCAGGGAATAGGCAATAGGCAAGATATGGTTTTCATAAAATTAAGGATTGCTATATATGATTTTTTGTTTATAGTGAGGAAATATTAGCATATTCAACTTGACAAAAGCAATTACTTTACCTAAAGTTTCTGCCAATTTTGCTCAAATATTACTGCTCAGGGGATTTTTGGCGAAACAGCAGGAGAAATATTGCTCATTTTATCAGCATTTACGCTTTTTTTAACTGGATAATGAAAGAATACAGGAAGTAGAGTGATTTAAGATTTGAGATTTTTGATTGACTGATCTAAAATTTAAAATCTAGTTGGTGATTTGCTAATTATTCGCTATCAAAAATCATAAATTAAGCAGATAATAAACAGGAGAAATATTGCTGATTTTCCCAGATTAGGAACTGTTTTAAACTGGATGTTTATGGACACAAATCTGTTATAGACCAACTTTTATTTTTTCGGCGGTGTTGATGCAATTTTTATCATCTTCTGGGAAAATACTTGAGAAAAAACTAAATTTAAAAATGGTTAATTATTAATTTGCTATATTAATTCTAAATCATTGGTGAAAAAATTCTGTTTTCTGTTTTCCATTCTCTGTTATCTAGAATTTAGTAAGCATGACGATCGATCCTAATTCCTCCCATCTACCAACCCCAGAACCCAACCCAGATCAGGACTTGCAGCCCAATCTTTTGGATGGTGAAGCAAGCGAAAATGGGCTGACACCGGAAGGTTTGGCAACAAAACAGGCTTTAGCGGCGATCGCTGCTTTACAATCTCCCTCCCAGACGACAGCTTTAAAACAGGCACGTTCTCAGGTGAAATCACCACCTAGTAATGAATTTGCGGTGAAATCTAAGGCTTTGGTGTTCACAGTAGTGGCGATCGCTATTACTTTGCTGGGGATTATCTTTGGTAATTCATGGCTGGGTATATTGGGAACTATAGCCACCTTGTTGCTATCCTTAGCGATGCTGTTCCCTTGGCTGCAAAATGTGGTAGAAAAGTGGTTTACACCCCAAGACCGCACTCTGTTTGTGGCTTTTGTGGGGGTTTCCGTGGGAATTGTGGGTTTACTACGCTTCACTTGGCTAGGCAATTATTTCTTAAGTTGGGGAAAACTTATTAACTGGGACGCTTCTGGGACATTGGCAGAATGGTTTGGAGCGTTAGGGCAAATTTTCATTGCTATTATTGCTGTGTATGTGGCTTGGCGACAATATGTAATTTCCAAAGATTTAACAATTCAGCAAAACCTGTTAACAGTCCAGCAAAATATCATTACCCAACAGCAGACCATTGACTCTTATTTTCAGGGAATTTCTGATTTAGTTTTAGATGAAGAAGGATTACTCGAAGACTGGCCTCAAGAAAGAGCGATCGCCGAAGGACGGACAGCCGCCATATTTAGTAGTGTCGATGGTAGCGGTAAAGCCAAAATCCTCCGTTTTCTCTCCCGTTCCAAATTACTCACACCATTAAAACGCGATCGACGTTTAGGTCGAGCTATCCTCAATGGTAGCGGTGGTTATGCCGAAGACCGTTTAGAAGGTGTACGGGTTATTGACTTGGGTGTCATGTTAGCAGGTGCAGACCTTTCCGGTACAGATTTACGCTGGACAGATTTAAGTGAAGCTAACCTTGTCCGGGCTAATCTTAGTGGTTGCGATTTAGTCAAAGCTAACCTTTCCCGCACCATTTTATATGAAGCTAATTTAAGTAATGCTGATTTGAATGGTGTGCGTTTATTCTATGGTTCTCTAGAAAACGCCTCACCCCGTAGCCGCACCGAACCCCCAAACTATGAAACAGGTGAATGTACAGGTGCGGTAGTAGAAAATGCTGATTTTAGCAATGTACAAAGGATGTCAGAAGCAGCCCGCTATTACTGTTGCGCTTGGTGTGGTGAGAAAAGTCGAGAAACTATTCCTGGTGGTTGTGAAGGGATTCCCAATAAGTTGGGGAGGTGAAAAGGATGAAGGTAGTATTTTGATTCTCAGGGCGATCGCTAGATTTGTGATTATGGTATTACATTCATTTATAGCTTCCGAAGCTACTGATAGCTTACGATAGCTTCTTAAGTATTTGTTTCTTGACTGAGCAAGAATGTAACCTGAAGTATCTATACTTTCTGAAGCTATGGGTAAAACTAAAAAGGCAAAAATCACATTTACTTGTTCACATGAGTTGCGAGAAGAATTGGAAAGTATCGCCAACTCTGAAGACCGGACACTTTCTAATCTTGTAGAACGGCTGGTTACACGAGCAATTCAAAATTATAAACTCCAACAACCCTAAAACTCGCACAAAGCAGGAAAAAGCATCATGACAAATTCACAGCCATCAGAAGATATTACTACTAGACTAGATGACATTGACAACCGATTAGAACAACTGGGAGATGAACTTGATTTAGTCCGCACCATCCAAGAAGGTGTGAGACGAGAAACTCGTTATAACAGTCAAGCTCTAGCACGATTAGAAAGAACAGTCACCAACTTAGCTGATATTGCACGTTTGCATCAGCAATCACTCAGACAATCTGAAAGGCAGTTTCAGGAGTTTCAAAGAAACAATCAAGAGTTTCAGCGTACAACTAATGCTGCTATAGAACGAATCGACAGGATTTTAGATTACCTGTTGAAACAATCAGGGGGTCAGAGTGAAGGTAGCTAAAGCAGGAGGCAGGAGGCAGGAGGCAGGAGGCAGGAGTAAA
>DATGXQ010000652.1:0-5247 GCA_035298905.1 Nostocaceae cyanobacterium
GGGGTGTTGCGCTGGGTAATTTAGGGAAATATGAGGAGGCGATTTTATCTTTCAACAAAGCATTACAAATCAACTCTGACTATTACCAAGCTTGGAAAAACCAGGGTATTGCGCTGAATAATTTAAGGAAATATGAGGAGGCGATTTTATCTTACGACAAAGCATTACAAATCAAACCTGACTATTACCAAGCTTGGATTAATAGAGGTATTACAGCAGGAAATTCAATTAGTTGTGATTCATTTTTAAGTTTATCAAGTTCTCTTGCTAAAAACAATCCTCAACTTAATAAACGTGGTTATAAAGGAAGATTAACAAGTTATGAAGAAGGTTTAAAATATTGCCAAAAATCAACACATCCAGAAGGTTGGGGAAGATTACATCAATATATAGGTAATGCTCATTATTATCAAGCTAAATCAGATTCCTATCCTCACGCTTATTGGCGTAAAGCTGTTACAAGTTACAATGAAGCCTTAACAACTCTCACAGCATTAGATTTTCCTGAATTACATTTAGAAGTTTTACAAGATTTAATTCTAGTTTTCTTAAGTTTAGGAGAAACTAGCAAAGCTGAAGAAATCCAGCGACAAGGAACTGATGTATTAAGAATTTTATTAGATAAATGCGAAAGTCCAACAAAGAAACAACAACTAAATTATAAATTTGCAGCTTTTCAGCAAATAACTGTTGATATAGCTGTGCAGTCTGGTAACTGGTGTGCGGCTTTGGAATTAGCGGAAAAGGGAAAAAATACTTGTTTAAGTTGGCTTTATGAAGATTGGAGTGGTTCACCTAAATTAGCGGAAATTAAAAAGCTACTCAATCCTAATTCTGCAATCATTTATTGGCATTTAAGCAACTACGCTTTACATACTTTTATCCTCAAATACAATGCAGAACCTATCATTATCAATAGTTCAGTTAGTCCAGTAAAACGCCTAGACGATTTTGAAAAATGGGTGAAAAATTGGAATGAACAATACAGCAATTTTCGCAAAGGAGAAAAACAGGAAGATAAAAAATTAAATACTTCTTGGGGTGATAATCTACCCTCAATGCTGCAACAACTGGGTAAAATTTTAGATATTTCTACTATTGTCAATATTATTAATGACAAACCATGTAGAGACGTTACATGTAACGTCTCTACAAATATGGAAGAAAATTCAAAAATCCAAAATTTAATTTTAATCCCCCATCGAGATTTACACCGCTTCCCTATCCATGCACTTTTCCCCGATGATTTTACTATCACTTATCTACCAAGCGCACAAGTTGGGATTAGTTTAAAATTATTACATCCAAACAGTATAAATCAAATTGATCAATTACCTTTATTGAGTGTTGGATATCCCGATAGTAAAGGTTTTGACATTTTACCTCAAGCAGAAATTGAGTCTGCTGCTATTAATCAATTATTTAATCATCCTGAATCAAAGTGCATTTCTGGACAAGCAGCAACAAACAAAGAATTAAAAGCAGCTTTACCACAAAATTACAATATCTTTCATTTTACTGGACATAGCACTTATAATTTTTATAATCCTAAATACTCAAAATTAGTTTTGAGTGGTGAAGAGTCCTTAACACTTGCAGAAATTTTACAAATTGAAAACCTCAAGCAATATAAATTAGTTTGTCTTTCTGCTTGTGAAACTGCTATCACTTCTAACCAAACTATTACTGCTGAATATGTAGGGTTAGTGAGCGCGTTTTTATCTCAAGGTGTGGCTAATGTGGTTAGTACATTGTGGACTGTCACTGATGAATCAAGTGCTTTTTTCATGATATATTTTTATTGGCAACTTAAGAAAGGTCATTCTCCTGCTATTGCGCTGAAAAAAGCTCAAAAATGGTTACGTAATTTAACATTTAGTAAACTAGAAAGAATTTATCGAGTCATCTTTGCTAAGTTATCTGTGGATGAAAAGCCTTTACGTCCGTTTATTAGAAAAAGGCTATATCAAATTGAGCAAATGGAGTTAGCACAAAAACAAACAAAGCCTTTTGCTGCACCTTATTATTGGGCTGGATTTATTATTACTGGTGGACAAAATTAGGAATTGATGATTATATTGTATATGATGGTGAATTTCATTTTTATATTAAATGAAAGTCTTACATCTCCCTTATGGTAAAAAAATTGATTTTTGTAGGTTGGGTTGAACAAAGTGAAACCCAACATTAAGCGCAAAATAGTAATGGGGGTGTTGGGTAGCGCACAATAGTAATGGGGGTGTTGGGTTTCGTTCCTCAACCCAACCTACTATGATAAATTTTGTTTTGCATCAAGGAATTAGTAGAGTCTATATTAGAAACATCAACACAGTAAAACAATCATATTTATTAATATGCAGCCTAATAATTTAATCCATCTAACTGCTTTCATGATAGCACTTAGAAAACTAGACCAACCTTTACCACCTGACATCCAAAGTCAATTAAATGAAGTTGGTAAATCTTTACAAGCTGACCCAAATAATATCGGGAATTTGGATATTATAGCTGAAAAATATCCGCCTCTGGATGAATATTATCAGGAAGCGTTAGCAGAAATTGAAAGTTATACAATTTATAGAAATAAAGGTGGAGAACCTGACCCTTTACCTACTGAACCAACTAAGGAGTTAACTAACGCAGCTATTAATAGTTTTAGTAGTTCTAATTCTGTAGATACTGCGAAAGAAGTTGTTAAACCAACACTTTTATCAAAGGTGGTGGAAGTTATTATTGGTAGAAAAACAAATGGCTGAATCTATTATTTATCCTAGTATTGATTTGTTTCTTTATGATTTAAAAGACGGTTTGGGAGAAGAAGAAAAGCAAATTAATCAAAATTGTGAAGATTTCTGTCGTAAAATATTTGGTGATTTATCTGCAAATGATTTTCAGGAAAGGTTAAAGCAGTTTCTCAAGTATAAAAATTTTGATGCTGAGGTAATTGAGTTATTAGAAACCAGAACCAGAAAGTTTAATTCTCCTTTAGATGGCTATTACTATCCTTTACAGGTTAATGATACTTATTCGCTGCTGGTTGACTATTCTGGTAAGTTAAATGCTAATGGTCAAGCTAATGATGATGAGCAAAATCTGGATGATGAACCTTTTTTAAAATTAAAGCAGGAAATTCATCAATTGACTTTTCAGAAGTCAGGAACTATCGGTCAAACTTGGTTGATTTGGGGTAAGTTAAACAATCCAAAAACTGATGCGGAAGTTGAGGTAATAGCCCAAAAATGTTATACTCAAATTGTCAGTGATTATAAGTGGTCGCGTGATTTAATTGGTCGGGGGAAGTTAGGGGAAGGGACAATTTTTGAGTTGTGGTATCATCCCCAAAATTTAGGTGTTGAGGGTAAGGATTTTTGGGATAAGTTTAAACAGTTAAACCATCATGTGCTGATTTGGCTATTTCCTGAAAGTGTCTCAGCAGAGGAAATGAGAAAACAGGTAAAAAGTGTTTATCAAGATTTTTTGCGTTTATGGCAATATCGTCATAAGGTGGTTTGGGCTTTTTATCAAAGTCGCTATCAAAAGCATTTGCTGAAAAAAGAATATATTGATATTCAACCTGCGATTCAACAGGCTGGTCAGTTAACTCGGTCACTACAAAATAATAACTTAAAGTTGGATCATCTGCAAACAACTTTAACTAATAATTTGATTAATCTTTCTGATTATACTATTGCTTTAAATTATTTAGAAAATCATAATAGGACTATTCAACTAAACTTAGAAAATTATAAAATTCGGTTAACTGAGATTGAGAAAAAGTATCCAGGTTGTGATTTAGAGTTTTTAAAAACATTTAGTGATGGTGAGGTTTATGCACAAAAATATCAGCGTCAAGTAGAGGCTGATTTATCTAATCTTACTCCTGGATTAACTTTATTAGAAAATCTCAATAATACGATTCAAGGAATTATTGACCTGGAACAAGCGAAACGCGATCGCACTCTCAATAATACCATAGCGATCGCTGGTATTGGACTCGCTACCAGTCAAATCGCTTCATCTGCTATCTTGGCACAAGTACCAGAACAAAAAAATCCCCTGGTCTACCAAGTCCAAGTTTTTACCCTCAGTTTAGTTATTGGCTTGATTTCTGCTGGATTAACTTATTTACTGCTGCGTGCTTTTCGTCGCACCTAAAATAATTCTTTCGTATACTGATAGTCTGTTTTTTAATTTTTAATTTTTAATTTTTAATTCCTGCTCATGTCAAATCAACGCATCATTCAAAGCATTTACACAGATGGCGCTTGTACTGGAAACCCTGGCCCCGGTGGTTGGGGTGTGGTTGTTTACTTCGATGATGGTGCTGTTCACGAAATGGGGGATTCATCATCTCATACCACCAATAATAAAATGGAAATGCAAGCCGCGATCGCTGCTTTGCAATTTTTCCAAGAATCTGGACAGAGTGAACCTATTACCCTGTATACTGATAGCGAATATTTAATTAACTGCATCACCAAATGGCTACCAGGCTGGAAGAAAAAAGGCTGGAAGAAAGCCGACGGAAACCCAGTCCAAAACCAAGATTTACTAGCAACACTGGATGAACTGAATAATCACCGCATAAAATGGCAACACGTCCGAGGACATTCCGGTAACATAGGAAACGAAAGATGTGATGTGATTGCCCGTTCTTTTGCTAGTGGTCAAATTCCCTCGCTTCAAGAATTATCCTCAAATAGTTCTTATTCTACCCCTTCTTCTACAAGTAAAGTAAATGTAGCAAAAGTATCTGATTCTGCAATAAACTCTACAATAATTCACAAAAACATATCTGAAAGCAGTGCTTTTGCTTTAGACATCACCACTATGGAACCATCTACAGCGTCAACCGCCAGTACAAGCGACGAAAAACCACCAGAAATGCGAGTTTTGCACCTGCGGAACCTGGTGGAAACTCTGCGTATAGCTGATGAAATTGCTGAAAAAGGTTACTTAATCACCAGTTCGGAATTAGCAGATTTAATGGATGTTCACGCCAGTGCTGTTACCAGTCGAGGAGACCAATGGCGCTGGCGTAACTGGATAGTTTCACGAGTACGGCGCGAAGGTAATCAAATTCTTTGGGAACTGGAACGCGGCGACCAGGTGGAAAAGGAGGGAGAGTAAAGATCAGGCAGGAGGTGAGGCAGCCCCCGTCTTCTCCCGAAGGGAGAGGCTAGAGCCAAGGAGGTTCTCGTCGTTAGCGCTAGCGGTAGCGAGGAACGAGCGTCTGGGGGACTGCCG
>DATGXQ010000653.1:0-9185 GCA_035298905.1 Nostocaceae cyanobacterium
CTCCATTCATATCCCAAATTTCCCGCGAAATTTTTACCTCTACATCTACACGGCGAATTAAAGGAAAACTATTTTGTAATAACTTGGTAGCTAGTCTTTGTGGTGGACTGGGTAAACGGATATGTGCTGGTGGTAGTTCGTCAAAATGGAGAGTTTGAATGGCCATCGGCATTTCTGCTAGTTGCAAACCCTCACGGGCGGTAGATTCATCAATTTGATAGCTTCTACCACATAAAGCTTCGCCATAGGCTTGATAAGTCCGCAAAAATACGACTAATTCCCGCAATAGGTAGCGCAATTCTAAGTTACTCGAACTGTTCCATGCTTCTTCGCACCAGTTCAGCACATCTTTAGCGGTTTTGATTTTCGTAACTTGCAGGGGTGAAACACTGGCTATATTAGCGCGGCGGTTGGCTTCGCCGATCATAAAGTTAAGACATTCGTTTACCCCTTCATGGGAAAGATATTCTACAGTATAATCACTTAAGTGCGTAGTTTGGAAGCCATCTTGTGGCCGGAGATGAATGGCGGTAACGTTGCCTGTGGTGGGGTTTTCACTGATGGGTAAAGCATCGGCATAACCAATCAAACTCCCCAACAGCAGAGTTTTACCGCTACTAAATTCCCCCATTACGCCAATTTTCACAGGCGAAGTGGCTAATTCAACTGTTTTCTGTGCTGCTTCCCGCAGACGGAACAAACAATCATCAAGGCTAGTAGGAACCCAATCTTCATATTGAGAAGGGCGTTGAGGTACTGAGTCAATTTTCCGCAGGATGAATTCCCCGTACTCTTTAAACCGGGCCAGTTTTTCTGGTTCCATAGAGTAGTTGTCCGCCTAAGATAATTTTCTGTGAGCGTTATAACACAAAAAATGCTCTCTAAAACTATTCGTGCAACTAAACTGATCCCTATTTCCCTTAGCTGACAGACTCTTGACTATTTTCATCATCATAATTTTTCATGGATGATTTCTATTTTTCAACAAATTTTTAACCATCCGTTCAGTAAATTTAGCTATTGAACAGGCGTAATTCTTGAACAAGAAGTTTACTTTTTATCACCCAAGAGTTAAGTAAAACTTAACATTAATTATCTTCTTTTGTGGGGTGATGTTCTTGACAAAAAAGACCGTTTATGAAATAAAGAAATGATGGCTAGAATTAGCACCGATGCAAGCAGATTTTAGGCAGGGGTTGGGAGTGATAATTTAAACAAATAACTAAACAAAAAATTGCATACTTCAGGCGGGAAAAAACAAAACTGGTTGTTTTAAATCTAATTGTGCTAACATATACGTTAAACTGGCAGTTAACTATTGCCAAAACCATCTATATTCTGGTAGGTAGGGTTGTACCCATCAGCTAGAATATGAGCATGTAGGATATTTTTAACCGACACACGATCGCCAGTCCTTACGCGCTTTCATGTGGGTATAGCTCCATTTTTGGGCAAATCTAACTTCCGTGATTTCACCATTACGTTGTATGAACAAATGTCTTAGCCTAGTATTAAATATATAGAAAAATACTTTACTTAGCTTTAACTTAGGTGAAGAAGCGATTTCTACATATTTTAGGTAAGCATTTTTCACATTGACCACCAACTCATAACTTATGCAAACAGGTAGGTAAAAGTGTTTCCTGAAATAGTGTCAGACTTTATCAGCCAAGTGATGGTTGTAGAGCCAGAAATACAACTTAGTGAGCAAAAGTTTAGATCACAAGCGAGTACAAACATTCTGATGATCTGGACGGCTGGCAGTGACGCACTTTACAATTACTTCAATGCAGCATGGTTAGAGTTTACGGGGCAAAATTTCACGACAGATTACTTCGCAGCCGTAGGAGTTGAGGAAACCACTAAAACTTGGCTCAACAGCGTTCATTCCGATGACCACGAAAGATGTAATGAGGCATTAAAAAAAGCATGTGCAAAACACGACAGTCTGCAAAGGCTTTACAGTTTGCGTCATGCTAATGGCGAATATCGCAGAATTTTGGACACAGCCTTTCCTTGTTTTGCAGCAAACGGCAGTTTTATTGGGTATGTTGGTTATATAGTGGATATTAGTGATGTGGAAACGCAAAAACTCCCAACTCCAGAAAGTGAATTTAAGTTACAGTTAGCGCTTAATCGTTCCCCCATCAGTGTATGGAATTGGCATGTGCCTACAGGTAAAATGAATTGGGCATACGTCACCGATGCACTGTTCGGTATTAATCCAGAAGAGATATCCCATACGTACGAGTTTTTTATTAACCGGATTCATCCAGAAGACAGACACTTAGTAGGGGAGAAAATGTTTACCTCCCTAGCGGATGGAACTGATTGTCACTTTGAAGTGCGAATGATCTGGGGAAATGGTTCCACCCACTGGATTAAAGTACAAGGTCAAGTGTTAAGAGATGAAAACGGGAAAAGTATAGCCATGATGGGTACAGTTCTGGATATCACCGATACTAAAACAGCAATCATGGAGTTGGAAATAGGGAATCAAGACTTAAGAATGATTATTGCCAAACAGGCAGAAGAAATCGCTACCTTAAGACAACAGCTGCAAGAAGAAATTAGCCAACACCGCCGCACTGAAGAAGATTTAAAAAAATCCAAAAGTAAATTCCGGGCGATCGCGCAAAGAGAAGCCATCCTTAACCGCATCACCAAAGAGATTCGTGCTTCCCTAGAACTAGATGCCGTCCTAGAAACTACTGTCAATGAGATACATAGATTTTTTGAAATCGACCATTGTGCCTTTTTTTGGTACAGGCAAAACACAAATACACCCTATTGGGAAGGTATATGTGAGTCCAAAAATGCCCAACTTCCCAGCCTACTCAACTTAAAAGTAACTGACCAAGAGGTTGGCACTCTTCCCAGTAAAACCTTAAAAAAAGAAATTATTCGGATAGATAGTGTAGAAAATGAGCCTGATCCAATAGCCCAAAAATATTTAGGTAATTTGGGTTTTACCGCCTTTCTCTCCTTTCCTGTCCACACCCAATGCGGAGAAATTGGGGCTTTGATTTGTACCTATTGCGGCGGTTTTCGACCTTGGTCAGATAGTGAAGTCAAACTACTCCAAGCCGTCACCGACCAACTAGCGATCGCCATTGACCAAGCTAAACTATATAAACAAAGCCGTACAGCTGCCCAAATAGCCCAAGACAAAGCCCAAGAATTAGAAGCAGCCCTGCGTGAACTCTCTTCCACCCAAGCCCAACTGATTCAAAATGAAAAAATGTCTAGCTTGGGACAATTAGTAGCCGGGGTAGCCCATGAAATCAATAACCCCGTCAACTTTATTTATGGCAACATTAGCCACGCCAGCGATTATATCCGTGATTTACTCCACCTAATCGAAATATATCAACAACACTACAACCCACCAGTCCCCGAAATTAGTGCCGAAATCGAAGCCATTGATTTAGAATTTCTCAGCGAAGACTTGCCAAAAATCCTGGATTCCATGAACATGGGAGCTGAAAGGATTCGTCAAATAGTCCTTTCTCTGCGTAACTTCTCCCGCCTTGATGAACCAATCATGAAAGCAGTAGATATTCATGAAGGCATTGATAGCACTCTACTACTACTGCAAAATCGCCTCAAAGCCAAACCAGGACAACCACCAATTCAACTAATTAAAGAATATGGCAATTTAGAACCAGTTTGTTGCTATGCAGCCCAGTTAAATCAAGTATTTATGAATCTTTTGGTTAATGCCATTGACGCTTTAGAAGAATCATTAGTCAAAGGTCACTGGTCAGCAGCAAACGGCGGTACAACCGATAGACCAACAATTCGCATTCGCACCTCTATTCAAGAGCATAATCAAGTAATTATTAGTATTGCTGATAACGGCCCAGGAATGACCGCAGAAATCAGAGACCACCTCTTCGACCCCTTCTTCACCACTAAACCCATAGGTAAAGGCACGGGAATGGGGCTATCAATCAGCCATCAAATTATAGTAGAGAAACATCAAGGAACATTGCAGTGTTTTTCACAACCAGGACAAGGGGCAGAATTTGTCATTACAATTCCCTTCAAGCAGGAAGCTAACTAAAAACTTAGGAAAAGCGGTTCTTGTGTTTCTATGATGCTAGATGGGCTTTTCATACTCTAAAACCCTTACTTGATAAGGATTTTAACGACTTTTATGCAAATAAATCCTCATTTGGGTTAGTCGCACCAGATGGCATTTACTGGGTGATAATTGGGATTTAATCACTTTTCTGGTTATTTTTAACCAAATCTTAATCTATTCTTACTGTAAACTTAACTATCTAGTTGTTAACTAAATATTAAATTCACTTTTTGCTGCAACATTTGAACCCCCAAAAAAGCCTAGCTTTTGCTGGTCTTGGGGGATTATCTATCGGTAGAGAGGTGCGGGATTATCCACAACCACAGTCAAAAAGTTATTACTTATTCCCGCGTGATCCACTTGAGTCATATTATCGACACAAACATACCTCAATGGCCTGGTGATCCGCCTGTAGAACTAGATAGCGTGACAGAAATAGAATCACACGGTTATTATCTGCGGCGTTTTACTCTAGGTGAGCATAGTGGAACACATATTAATGCACCTAAGAGTTTTTATTATACAGGCATAGGGATTGAAGAATATGCAGCTGAATCCTTGGTAGTACCTGCAACAGTTATAGATATTCGGAAGCGGCGATAAATTCTGATTACTGCTTGAATGTGGCTGATATTATTCTGGCTTGGGAGAGAGAATTTGGTCAGATTCCGTCTGGAAATGTAGTGTTATTATATACTGGCTGGCAGGATAAATCTCACATTCCGCACTTCACGATGTAGTATATAGCTATTCAAAAATTATTCCTAATAATCTCTAACATGCTGAGTGTTAATACTGAAAAGTCCTGACTTTATTTGTTATTTTTCTAACGGCAAAAAATTAAATTCAGGAAATCTTCTCGTATTACACCATGACGTGCGGAATGTAGGCTTTAAATTTATTGGCGATCGCATATTTGAAAACTTCCAGCAACAACAAATTCCTATTGAATGGGTGAATGCCAATAATGACAGCCGAAATTATAGCCCCAATGAACAAAGTATAAAACTGCTCACCATGCACTCATCTAAGGGACTAGAGTTTTCTGTGGTTTGTATCCCTGGCCTGGGGTATATGTCCAAAGAAAACCAAGTCTTTTTAGAAGAGGCAAGGCTGATGTATGTGGCAATGACCAGAAGCATTGACCAGTTAATTGTTACATCTCATCATTCATCAGAATTTACTAAACGTATTGATTTAGCACTTGCAAAAGTTAGAATGGTTTGAATTACTTTCATGTAATATTTAAGTTATGACTAAGTAATAGCTAAGAATATTTTCATAGCTTCCAAGCGTAAACTCTGTCCAGTTGTTCCTGCTATTTCTCCATTCTTTACCCATTCTTGCCATCCTATGTTTTGAACATGGGCTTGGTATATGATGCCAAAGCCATCAGTATCACTGCCTTCTAATTTTATTTCTATAGCTTCCAAGCGTAAACTCTGTCCAGTTGTTCCTGCTATTTCTCCATTCTTCACCCATTCTTGCCATCCTATGTTTTGGATATGGACTCGGTAAAGTACGTTGATATCTTTTAACTCGAATCCTTCTAACTTTATCTTAATAGCTTCCAAGCGTAAACTTTGTCCAGTTGTTCCTGCTATTTCTCCATTCTTTACCCATCCTTGCCATCCTATGTTTTGGACATGGGCTTCATATGCGACTGCTTTAATTGCTGGAGGTGTCCACGGAAGTATTTGTATCGGGATTATGGTATTAAGACCTCCCTCTATACAGGTCATGCGTTGCACTAATCTGTATTCTACTGCAACATAATCACCTGCTTTAAACGTTCCAAAGTGCTTAATTCCTTCATCCGTTCCAGCAGAATCACCACTCATAATGTGAATACCGAGACAATGCTCACCTTGAATGAATAATTGACCATATACCCATGCATTACTATCAAGTTCAATGGTATTCATTAATCTTTTCGCCACAATAGTTTTCTGTATATTAATCTGATGTTGTATCAGCAATTATGCAAATTTGATAAAGTTGGCTTGGCATAGAAGCCTGAAGGCAGTTCATCCCAAGCCACAAAAAACGATTGCACTACTGCCCCAATTCGGGTAGAACAATTGACCAGCCAAAAAAAGCGATCGCTTCTAATCACCAGTAAAACCAAATTTCCTCTTAGAATTTTTAAGTTATTTTGAAGTGTGGGGTTAAAAATTACTTCTTCACAGCCTTAATAACTGGAGTTTAGACTAAATCGGTCAAGTTCAAAAAAAAAGGGAGTCTGATGGAATACAGTTTAATCAAGATAATAATGGAAATATTCATTTTCCTGGGTTTGGCTATGATGCGGCTGAGTTTTTGATTAGAGAGAGAAAAATTGCTGGAGTAAGAATTGATACAAACGGCGTAGATTCAGGACAGGACACGACCTTTAGCATTAATAGACTAATTTTAGAGGACTCGCGCATTGTCCTAGAAAACCTTACTAATCTAGACCAACTACCACCAAAAAACATTACCTTAATCATTGGTGTTTTAAGGTTGCGGGGTGGTTCAGGTAGCCCCGCATCAGTGTTAGCCTTATTTTAGATTCTGCGATTCTACCAGACCATCATTATCGATCGCACTATAAGCATCAGTAGGCGCTAAACCTAACCAGGGGTCAGAACTAGGAGTTAAAAACAACTCTGCATAAACCTTCTCATTGAGGTTATTTACATTGTTAGTTTCATTACCCTCAACAAACCATTGATGAATTTGCCTATGCAGCATAAACTCATTTCTCACCGTATCCATAGCCATAGACCTTTCAAAGCTGCGGACTACATCCGATAAACCATTAGCATCTTTAGCAGCTTGAAACTTTTTAGCCCGAATTAAAGCAATACTATTTTTATCAAGTCCATTCTCAATGTAATAAAGTCCAGCTATTCTATCCCACGTTGCTTGGTCTAACATTTCTACACGACTTCTTGGCCGAGTAGCACTTAACATTGGTATTTCTACCCTTGACTTAGATACAGCCAAACGTGCAGCAATTTCCGCATCAGGAGCAGAATTTCCCGCAAACTCAACTAAACGAGGTGGGGACTCAATACCTAACTCAGATAAATCTGCTATCCATTGCACTTCCATAGCAATTAAACGCTCTCTATGATAATCGCGTAAAAATGTATCCTGTGCTGCACCACTAAGTTTACTAAATTCCTTAGCTGCGACTTCACCTTTTAGGAGTTGTTCTAAAAAAGCCCTGGGCCCGTAAAGTCCCGGTATAGCATCAACAGGACGACCGGAAGCATCTAAAATATAGTGAATGCTGTTACCTGTAATAGTTCTTTGTAACTTGCGACCATCCCCAAAATCAATAGTAATTTGCGGTGCAGGGCGCACAGACTGCCAATGTAGAATATACTTATCCCTTAAAACTTGGGAAATTTTCTTATTAGGATATAAAGCCACCCTAAAAAAGCGGCTATTCGCACAACTGAGGTCTGTATCTAATCTTCCCAGTAAGCGTAAAGATAAAATTGGCTTACCACTAGCCTTAGCTGCTGCCTTAGCTTGTTCTAAATCAGTGTACCAATACAACTTAGAAGCATAGCAATCTTTTTGTTGACAGAGTTGATCTAAAACCGTTTTAATTTCCGTGGTAGATAGTTTATCTGCATACTTATCTAAAAACGTTTGTAGTCCGTTTGGCCCTTGTTGACGCAGTTTAGCCGCTTCCTCAGCTAATGGTGTTTGGGAATAAGCTGCGGATGTTAAACTCAAACTAAAGAGAGTTAAGACAAAGGGGATTTTTAGGCTAGTTAATTTCATAGCTTTTCTAAAAGTTACTGTGTCATTTATAGCAACTTTAGCCAGAACAAGCACTACAAAAATACTTAAACTACGAATTTCTTGATTAAGGCTGGGTAGCATCAGTAGTGTGCGTTCCCTAACGCACCAACTATAAATAATGTCAGCTTTTCCGTGGTGACGATGCGTCGGGGGACGCATCCTACTACTATAAATTTCTTTATCTGTGGTGATTTTTGAATTTCCCTAACAAGGCTGGGTAAAATTTCCAGTAAAGCCTAGCTGGAGGACTGAAAAATGACAACTCCGCGCATCTGCCAAAATTATATTAACGGTGAATGGTTGCCTAATTCCGAGATGGCTACATTAGAAAGTCGCAACCCGGCAAATTTTAGCGAAATAGTCGCTATTTTTCCCCGTTCAAATCAGGAAACAGTAGATAAGGCAGTAAAAGCCGCCCGTCAAGCTTATCACAGTTGGCGAAAAGTTCCCGCACCAGCTAGGGCAGAATATATTTTTCGAGTGGGGGAGTTATTATCAAAACATAAAGAAGAACTTGCCCAATTAATTTGTCAAGAAATGGGTAAACCTTTAGCCGAAGCTAGGGGAGATGTGCAAGAAGGTATTGACTGCGCTTTTTACAGTGCTGGGGAAGGACGGCGGTTATTTGGGCAAACTACACCCTCAGAAATGCCTAATAAATTTGCCATGACGGTGAGAATGCCTGTCGGGGTATGTGCATTAATAACTCCTTGGAATTTTCCGGTAGCTATTCCTTGTTGGAAAGCAATGCCGGCTTTAGTTTGTGGTAATACTGTGATTTTAAAACCTGCGGAAGATACCCCCGCTTGTGCTACTAAATTAATCGAAATTTTTGCGGAAGCTGGTTTACCTGCTGGTGTGATTAATTTAGTTCATGGTGTAGGAGAAGAAGCAGGAAAGGCTTTAGTTGAACATCCTGATATTGATTTAGTTTCCTTTACCGGTTCTTCAGAAACAGGTGCTTTTGTTGGTGCAACCTGTGGACGCACTCATAAACGGGTGTGTTTAGAAATGGGTGGGAAAAATGCTCAAGTGGTGATGGAAGATGCAGATTTAGAATTAGCTTTAGAGGGGGCTTTGTGGGGGGCTTTTGGTACAACTGGACAACGTTGTACAGCCACAAGTAGATTAATTTTACATCGGGATATTAAAGCCCAATTTACCGCTATGCTATTAGAGCGTACCAAAAAATTACGCTTGGGTGCAGGGAGTGACCCCAATACAGAAATAGGGCCGATAATTAATGAAAGGCAACTGCAAAGAGTCAGGCACTATTTAAATATTGCCCATGAGGAAG
>DATGXQ010000654.1:0-3248 GCA_035298905.1 Nostocaceae cyanobacterium
GAATCCGAAATATATGCCTATTTCTTGCTTTGTTATTTTGAATGCGACCCTGAAGAAATTACTAAAATTGTGGGGGTTTCTCCCACAGATGTTTGGAGAATTGGTGATAAAATTACTAATAGGAGTACATTAAAACGTAAAAAGAATGGTTGGCGTTTAAAGTCTAACCTTGAGCAAACTGCTGATTTAGATGCTCACATTAGAAATGTGCTGGAAAGATTAAAGCCAGGTTGGGAAAAGTTGAGGGAACTAGGTTTACAATACTATGCGGAAATATCTTGCGTGATCTATAATTATGAAGCTCAAGTTCCAGTGATGCACTTTGATAAAGAAATTATTAAAGCTGCTGCTGAACTTAATGCTGAAATTGATATTGACTATTATTCTCTGTATGAGCCAGAGTGATGGTATTATAATATCATTGTCTCTCACAAATTTAAAATCAAGATTATGGCTCAAATTTTTCCAGGTGAAATATTTGCTCAAACTGCTGATTTTGATTTAGGCATTCGGCAGTTGATACCGAAGTATGATGAAATGTTAGATGTAGTTGTCCATTGTTTACCTGCGGGTAGTCATCGTATTTTAGAGTTGGGTTGTGGGACAGGAGGGTTGAGTTTAAAAATCCTGCAACGCTTCCCAGATGCAGAAATTATCGCCCTTGATTATTCTTCTAGAATGCTTAGTTTTGCTCAGGAGAAAATAACCGCCGCAGGTTATGGAAATCGCTGGACTGGTATCGAAATAGATTTTGGAGAATGGGCAATTAATCCTAAAAAGATTAATATTAGTACAGGGTTTGATGCGGCTGTTTCTTCTTTAGCTATTCATCATCTGAGTGATGAGATGAAATTTAATGTATTTCAACAAATAGGTGATAATTTGCGTTCTCATGGTTGTTTTTGGAATGCTGACCCCGTTTTACCAGAATCACCTAATTTAGCAGAAATTTATGCTCAAGGTAGGGAAGAATGGGTAAAACAACAAGGGATAAATATCACAGAAGTTAATGCTAAACGGGGCATTAGTGACAATCAAGGTTACTCTACTCAGGATAGATTAGCTACCTTAGAAACTCATTTCCAAATGTTATTAAATGCTGGTTTTGTGACTGTAGCAACTCCTTGGAAATATTACGGTTTAGCTGTTTTTGGTGGCTGGGTAGACTAAATTTAGTTCTACAAGATTGTTCTACAAAATTTCACAAAGGTTGCCAACCAGTACCTTTATAACCATAATTAAAAATTTCAGGATGCAGTATTTCTGCTAAGATTTCTAAAGAGTCTACTAAGCGGGGACCGGGACGGTTAAAGTAGGAGTTACCATCAGTAATATAAACCCTACCGCTTTGGACAGCGTGGAGTTTTTCCCATTGGGGATTGAGAGTTAATAATTTTGCTTCTTGTTGGGTACGTTGTAAATTAAAGCCGCATGGCATGAAAACAATAATATCAGGATTACTAGCTACTAATGTTTCCCAATTGAGATGAGCCGCAGCACCACCAATAATGCTAAATAATGATTGTCCTCCTGCTAAATTAATTAGTTCAGGAACCCAATTTGCAGCAGTCATTAGTGGTTCTGTCCATTCAATACAAGCAACAGTTGGTAATTCTATCAAAGATAATCCTTGTATTCTTTGTTGGCAAATTTTAACTCGTGCTTCTAGATTTTCTAAAATTTTTACTGAGTCTACATTAAAAACATGACTAACTCGTTCAATATCTTTCCAAACATCACAAAGGGTATTGGGTTGTAAAGAAATAATTTGCGGTTTTATATTGGTAAGTTTCGCAACTGCGGTTTCTACTTCTGGTAAACTGACAGCACAAACATCACATTGTGCTTGGGTGATAATGTGGGTAGGTTGTAATTTTTCTAATACGTCAGTTTTAATTTCATATATACTTAAAGCCGATTGCAGCAATTTTGTCATTTCATCATGAATAACGCTGCTAGGAGAACTGCTGTTTAATCTTGCTTGTGTGCATATAGGAAGATTTTTAATGTCTGGGGGATAGTCACATTCATGCGATCGCCCTACAATGGCATTAGTTAAACCTAGTGTGGTCAATATCTCCGTACCACTGGGAATTAATGAGACTATTCTGGTACTGTTATTTGTCATAACTCCACCCCCTCAAAAGCCTTTACTACTATAATTTTTACAGAATTTTAGGTCTAAGTTCTCTTTCTGTAGATGAATATAGAAATTATTTAGTATTTAGCAGTTAACAGGATGGATGGATTGTTAAACGCTGATAAACGCTGATGGACGCTGATGAGGTTTTTAGGTTGAGGATGAGAATTTTTTTCGCATCTTGATATGAGGGATGTCTGCTTCTAAAAATGTTTCTCCTTCTGGTGTAAAACCTAGTTGTTGATATAAATTCTTGATATATTCTTGAGAATGTACTAGGACTTCTGGGATATTTTGGTTAGCGATAATTTGCAATGATTTCTCTATAATTTGCTTACCGATACCCTTTCCTCTGACAGTTGATAAAACGGCAAGTCTTTCGATTTTAGCGGTTTTTTTGTCTATATATCTAATTCTCGTTGTCCCGACTGGTTTTTCGTCTAAATAAGCAATTAAATGTGTGGAAATTTCGTCTTTACCATCAAATTCTAAGGCTGGTTCTACTCCTTGTTCTTGTTGAAAGACTTTAATTCTAATTGCTTGAATAGCGGTAAATTCTTCCGGTGTTTCTACTATTTTAATGGTTAATTTATTCATAATTTTGTAATTTGTTCCATAAGCAAGGACATGGCATTGCCATGTCCCTACAATTATTGTTATTAGGTTAAAGTATTGGTAGATAGTTCTTCCTTATCAAAATAAGGTTAACCGATTTTTTGGTTTGTGTCAAGAGGAAAAATCTATTATTCTACCTTCATCACCAGATGAACAGGAGGAAGTTTGTTATTATACTAAATCCTCATTTCAAACCCCTCTTTTGCCCTAACGACTGGAAGTCGCGGCACTTTCCGCAAAGTCTGCCTACGCAGACTAATTTATAAGGGGGGGTAATAAAACAGGATTTGGTATTACTCCCCTCTGTGGTTTTAGGGTTTATTCTGCGCCTTCAATGGGGGCAAAACCCTGACGTTGAATGTTTTCTGTGATGGTGCGGGGTTCGAGGAACTGGAGGAGGTAGTCGGGACCACCTGCTTTTGAACCGACACCGGAAAGTTTAAAGCCGCCGAAGGGTTGACGGGCGACGATCGCTCCTGTGATACTACGATTA
>DATGXQ010000655.1:0-6905 GCA_035298905.1 Nostocaceae cyanobacterium
AAAGTCAAGAGGAAACGCAGAGGAACGCTAAGGTAAGCGCAGAGGTACGCAGAGGGTTTTTCTGATTTTGTTACAGGTTTTACGAGTTACAATCTGCTGTATACTGAGTTAGGAGGTAAAAGCAATGCTCAAACGAATATATATTGATAATTTCCGTACTTTGGTTAATTTTGAACTTAATTTTGATTCTATTAATCTATTTCTTGGTGGTAATGGTTCTGGAAAGTCAAGTGTTTTTGATGTTTTGCGAAAGATTCAAACATTTATCATCGGCGATAGAAAAGTAGAAGGAATTTTTAAAGCCTCTGATTGTACTCGCTGGAGAACTTATAATGTACAGTATTTTGAATTAGAGATTGCTGGTAATGGTGGAAATTATAGATATGAATTACATATTGAATTCACTGATAAAAATGTCTATGTAGAATTAGAAAGACTATCTTTTAATCAAGATATTTTGTTAGAAGTGAATAAAGATGAAGCGCAAATTTTTGAGGGTGGCAGTGTTTCTAAATTTTCCTATGCTGCACATTATTCTCTCATGTCAGATATGTTAATGTCTGATTCATGTCAAAAAATTGCTAGGTTTAGAAAGCGAATAGAGCGATTTATCATTGTACAAATTATTCCTAGTCTAATGATAGATGGAAGTGAAAAAGAAGATAATAATTTAACTTCACAGATGGAAAATTTTGTTTCTTGGTATCGTTATATTTCACAGGATCAGGGTAAGATTTCTGAAATTATGCCTGTGCTTAAAGAGGTTATAGATGGTTTTGTAAGTTTTAAATTTGAACAGTTCAGAGAAAACTATAAAGTTTTAAAATTGCGCTTTGCTTCGGAGGTAGATAAGGCAAATATTATTGAATACTACTTGAGTGAATTATCAGATGGACAAAAAACAATTCTTGCTCTCTATACATTACTATATGCCACTAAAGAAGAAGATTATACATTGTGTATAGATGAACCAGAAGCATTTTTAGCATTACCAGAAATTCAACCGTGGTTAATTCAATTATATGATTTTTGTAGTGAAAGAAAATTGCAAGCTTTGTTAATTTCCCATCACCCTGAATTTATTAATTATTTATTAGCATCACCTATTGGCTATTGGTTTGAACGTGATAGTAATACAGCAACAAGAGTCAGAAAAGTTAGTAATGATGAAGCTGAAGATACAGGCTTAAAAATTTCACAACTGATTGAAAGAGGATGGTTGTGATGAGTAAGCTTAACCTACAAATTGTGATTGTTTGTAAGGATATCCAACAATTAGATAAGTTATGAAAACGGGTTTGACTATTAAGGAATTAACTGAAGCGGTGGGTGGGGGTATTACTCCCCGGATGGTGCGACATTATCATGAGTTGGGTTTGTTACCGCAACCTGTCAGGTCAGCTAGTAATTATCGTCTCTATACTCAGCAGGATGTTCTCAGGTTACAACGGATTGTAGCCTTAAAACAACAAGGTTTTCAACTTAACCATATTCGCCACATTTTAGAAGTTGAACCTCAAGCAGATAATCATGAAAATTTAATTACTCAGTTAAAACAGCAATATCAGGCTGTAATGCAACAAATTTCTCATCTGCGTCAAACTGCTACAGCTTTGGAGGGGTTGTTAGGAAGAGATGAACATTGTCAAATTATGCAAGCGGAAGTTTTAGCACAACTGAAGTTATTAGATGTTGATACTCAAGCAGGTTTGGAAGGGTTAGAAAAAGTTTGGAGTAGATTAGATGCGGAAGTACATAATCATTGTGAGGAGTTTTCTGAATCTCTGCAATTGTTGTTACCAGATTTAACAAATCGTTCGGAAGTGGAACAGCATTTAATTTCTCAACTGGTGTTAGCCTGTGGTGATGTGAGTTTGGTATCTTTTTTGCGAATTGGCAAAGGTGCGATCGCCTCTAGTCGTGCTACCCTCAAATCAGGTTGTGAAATTGTCGCTGATATCCCCACTATCTCTACTGCTGTTGACCAAACTAGATTAGCTCATCTCGGCTGTCGAGTCACAACTTTAATTGATGATCCCCATATTACTACTGTCGCTGACGCAGAGCATAATTTTTGGCAAAATGCAACTTGGCGTAATAAATTATTAAAAGTTTCTCCGGGTGCGGTGGTAGTGATTGGTTATGCACCTTCGGTTTTGCTGGAAGTTTGTACAGCTATTGAAAAGCAGCAAATTCAGCCGTCTTTAGTCATTGCAATGCCGATCGGCTTTAGTCATGCACCAGCAGCTAAACGTCAATTAATGCAACAAAATATACCTTACATTACCATCGAAGGGACTGTCGGTGGTGGCTTATTAGCAGCTACCGCTTTAAACGCTTTGGTAGAGTCACTGATTGATAAACCTGATTGTCATTGCTACTTACAAGATAGCAGTCTAATTTAATCCATGAACTTCTTGGAGAGAAAAGGGAACAGATCAACGAGGTGGTAGCTATTCTTACCCAGTCCACATTTGCGCTGTGTCCATTGGGTGTAAATATTTGTATTCTTCCTCTCCTTCAGTCAACGAATAGTCCAGGGAGCGATAAATCCGAAGATTGCTGCGCTGTAAGCCTAAGATATGTTCAATAGGTGTATTTCTGATTTATATTTCTTCACAAAAAATCTCATAATTATTCACTATTTCTAGTGATGTTTTTTCTTGACAGGTCTTTCTAGATAGATGCTATATTACTTATGTTCTGTTGAATAAATCATCTTGCGGCTTTCACTCATATCCCTTACTCGACAACTGTCCACATCAGTATTGATGGCTACTCTTGATAGCTAAAGGTCTTTCAACCTGACTTGCTCTGCAAGGATACTTGATTGCCTTGTGGATATGCTTTGTCATAGGGGCAATTATCTCACGTTTAAGCCTATGTCGAGTGAAATGGTGATTGGACTTAGATAGCAACTTACCATGAAAAAAAGGTGAGGGTTTTTCTTAGGCTCGATGGAACTTCTCTACAAGGGTTTTGACTTTATGCAAAATCTTTTTCATCTCTAAAATCACCAAAGCCTATCATTCTGTTGTCCAAACAAAATAAAAAAAGGAAATTCTCAAATGCCAGCCCAAATCAAATTGATGTTGAGAGAAATTAACAAATTGCTAGTTATCCTATCCGCAATAGTAGCAATCACAATAGTACAAGTAGATCCCGCCCAAGCCGACTTGAGAAGCTGCGAATTTCGAGGAACTAACGCTATGGAATATTATAAGTGTAGCGTAAATATTAATCAGTTCACCGTTGATGGATACAAGTTCACCCAACCAGGTGGAAAGGGATGCGTCTGGGTAAATGGAAGTGCTGGGTATCACTTCACATCAGCAACCAGTGATGTAGAAAAAGGTGATGTACATATAACGATAGACGGTTCAGGAAAACATTGTGGACTGAATATTGTGGCTCTTCAAGACTGCCGACCTACAGAATATGCGTATACCTACTGTTCAACGGCACAGTTAACCGATGCCATTGCGGCCTGTGAAGCGTTTCTTATTGCTGGCAACTGCAAATTCTAATAGGCAACTAAATAAAAGCTGATATGACATCGAGTCAAGTTAGCCAACAGCAGCGATCGCTTTTCTGATTTGTGGAAGGCGATCGCTTTTTGGGTTGTTAAAAATACACATTATTGATTATTTGTCAATACTGGCCGCTAACTTCGCTTCACTATCACTTGAATGTGCTTATCCGCTAACTGGAACTCAAGTAACCGCAATAACCCAAGTATAGATTATCATGTTCTAAACTGAGCAAGGGTAGTTACGAAGTGGCAAAATTTGGGTAATCTATATTGGTTAATGGTGAAAAGTTATTGCAAAGGAGGAGGAGTAGCAGCAATGAAAGTGTTGGTAAGCTAAAATCAGATTTATTTAGCGAAATTTTTTACGAAAAGTCAACAGTTGATGAATATCGCTGGCATACTAGATACACTACACCGCAGTATAGATTAAATTTATTAACTTAAGCTACTGGGGAAAAAAATAACAAGGTTATATAATTAGCCCGTCTCCTCCATCACACAAACATCTTGAGTACTGGCCGGCTTTTTGTTTCCTTTATATTAAAGGGCGTATGTGGCAACAAGAAAAAAAAGATAGTGCGATCGCTAGTCTGGCGTTATGGCTGGCCCTAGCTGCTACCCCGTTGGCAACAACTATGTTGATGTCAACTCCTGCAACGGCAGAACCTACAGCTGATACTCCAGCTTTTCCACTGCCGCCAAATGTAGAAAATGGTACGGTTGTGAAAATTGACGGTTCTAGTAGTTTCCAGTCAATTAACCAAGGTTTAAAAAATAACTTTGAGCAACAGTTTTCAGGTACAAAGGTAGAACTAGCCAATAACGGCACAGAGGCGGCACTCAAAGCCCTGTTAGATGGTCAAATTGACATCGCCGCGATCGCCCGTGAACTGACACCAGCAGAAAAAGCACAGGGTCTAGAAGCCATCAGCCTCCAGCCCGAAAAAATAGCGATCGTTGTCGGTGCAAATAACCCATTTAAAGGAAGCTTAACAACCAGGCAATTTGCCAAGATTTTTAGAGGAGAAATTCAAGATTGGTCAGAGTTGGGGGCTAAAGCTGGGAAAATTCGCTTTATAGACCATCCTGCCACCAGTGACACCCGTACCGCCCTACGTAATGCCCCAGTTTTTGAGAAAGGCGAATTTACTACAGGCGCTAACGCTATTCAAGTTAGTGACAATAACCCTGCCGAAATTATTAAACAACTAGATAAAGATGGGATTAGCTATGTATTAGCCAATCAAATTTCTCAGATTGTCTCAGATGTCCGCGTCATTAAAGTGGAAAAATCTGGCATCGACAATCCCAAATATCCCTTTTCTCAGCCTTTAGTTTACGTTTATAAGCAAAATCCTAGTCCCGGTGTAGCGGCTTTTCTGGGCTTTACCTCAGCCCAACCAGGACAAAAAGCTATAGAAGCAGCCAGAAACCAAGAAGCAAAAGCGATCGCTGCCAGCACCTTACAAAGTTTTACCACAGTTAGCGCCGCTACCCCCATTACAGCCACAGGTGAAACTACACCAGCAGCAACCCCCGCACCTGCACAAGCGCCCCCAGTAAATTCCGGTATTGAACAAAACTCCACTATTGGCAACAATAGCGCCCTGAATGGTGTTAATACTCCCTGGTTAATGGTGTTGCCTTTATTTTTGATTGCTGTGTTAGGTGGTTTCTTACCTTGGTGGTTATTGAAGAGAAAGCGATCGCCTGATGAAAATACAGAAAACCCCACAGAAAACAACATTAATTTACCAGTCAGTACCACTCACCCCAGTGAAGACAACATCGAGCCTAGCATTGTCTCCAGTAGTGCGGCAACTGATACCATCTCAAATCTTCATCAAGGTGCAACCACTGATGAGGTAATTCCCTCGGAAGCACCAGCCAGTGGAGTAGCTGTTTTAACTGCTAAAAAGACCAATGTAGTTGATGACATCAGTAATGCAGAAACTGAACTATCTACCCTAGATGGTGGTGAGGTCGTATGGGATATAGAAGCACCGGTGGCAGTTGTTAACAACCTCTATCCTCAAATTCCTAATCGTCCAGAAATGACATTCGATATAGAACTGTCAACTGATGAATTTATCGGTCCTGCTTCAGAATTAACAGATGAACTAGTAGAAGAATCTATTAGTGAATTGAACAATCCCCTATTAAAATTACCCGACATCGCAGATACATCTAATAGTGACATAAATTCTTTATCAGAATTACTCGAAGCATCTGCACAAACCAATGCTGATTTATTAGATAATACTGCCAAAACACCGACAGAAGCTTCTTTATCTCTCTCAGAGTTATTAGATGCCTCAGCCAAAGCATCAACAGAAGATTCTCTTTCTTTGTCGAATTTACTAGAGGAAACTACAGAAACACCAACAGAAGCTTCGCAATCTTTATCAGAGTTACTAGATGCATCAGCAAAAGCATCGACAGAAGATTCTCTCTCTCTGTCAGATTTACTAGATAATACCGCAAAAACATCTACAGAAGCTTCTCTATCTTTATCGCAGTTGTTAGATGCTACAGCAAAAGCATCAACGGAAGATTCTTTAACTGAGATTTCAGATTTACCAGAAACATCAGCCCCAACCAGCAGCGAAGAATCTACTATCTCTGAGTTTTTAGACAATGCTTCTGATTTTGTAGATCATTACATTGCAGCTGATGAAGTTCCAACTTCTCTACCAGATACAGCCGCACAAACCAGTAATGAAGAATCTACTATCTCTGATGTTCTGGATCAGAACTCTGACTTTTTAGATGATTACATTACATCTGATGATGTTCTAGCTTTTCAACCATATACAATCATAGAAAGCAGTGATGATGCATTAGCTGAGTTACCAGAAGAACTAGGACAAGCATTAGATGCTTTAATGGATGATTCTGCTGCCACACTGTCAGATAATGCAACTATAACAGATGATTTTGCATTACCTGATGAGATAGAAGATTCACTGCCAGATTTACCAGAAGAATTAGGACAGGTATTAGATGCTTTAGTTGATAATTCTACTGTTGCGCTGTCAGATTTGCCAGATACTTCAGATGAAAGTGAGAATTTAACATTTGATTTAGACGAATCACTTAATGTTAAAGATTCATCGACAGAAGCAGAGGAATTGACATTTGATGTCGAAGATGCGCTGACAGAAGCAGAAGACTTGACCTTTGATGTTGAAGATTCATCAACAGAAGCAGGAGACTTGACATTTGGTGTCGAAGATGCGCTGACAGAAGCAGAGGACTTAACCTTTAATGTTGAAGATTCATCAACAGAAGCAAATGATGCCAATCTTGAGCTAGAAGATGCCTTTGCACAAGCAAATGATTCCACTCTTGAGCTAGAAGATGCCTTTGCACA
>DATGXQ010000656.1:0-2987 GCA_035298905.1 Nostocaceae cyanobacterium
GGGAGTTAAGCCGTTTTCAAATGCGTCATGTTTATCCCTATCGGTTTTTATAAAATTTCTCTTAAATCTAAAACAAATCCTGGTAAAACATCTTCACCAGATAAGCTAGTAGGGTTTTCTAAAACTTCCACATCTCTATTAATGCGATAAATTTCCACTCGTTTATTTTTTCTATCTATCAACCAACCCAACCTGACACCATTTTCAATATATTCTTGCATTCGCTTTTGCAAAGACTTCAAATTATCGCTAGAAGAACGTAACTCAATTATAAAATCAGGTGCAATAGGAGCGAATTTTCCTTGTTGTTCTGGTGTTAAACTATCCCATCATTCATTTTTAATCCAAGCGACATCATTGGAAAAATTGCTCATCTGTCAAATCGAGTTTTAGTTTCAGCGTGGGAGGTAGTGTAGTTGTAGTAGTATCCATCAGCTTACCTCAACATACTACTTCTAGTTTAATAGTTGAGGCATTACTTATTCAATTAATTGATCTAAATTCTCATCAATAATTTTTTCTACATAGACAAAATCATTTATAAAATCATTCCAAGTATCATAAATTTTATTCATGAGTTCTTCAAGATCGGAATCTTCATAATCCTTATGATTCAAAATTTCCCTCTTATACATTGTTTTGTCTTTTGCAGTTACTTTACTTTTTTTAAAAAATTTCTTATGACTCTCTTTACTCAATAAAGTATATATTCTTTGATGAATAAAAGGATTTTCATTATGGTGTAGCCTGAGATTAATTGCCAGATAATTAGAAAAATTATCAAATACGAAATCTAATCTTAGTTTATTATCTTTCCATTTTTTAGGACAAAATGATATATAGGTTTTACTCCAAGAAAATATACATATTTCTTGAGAATTAATACCTTTTTTGAGCAGTTCGTTAAGTTTTTCAGATATTTCTAGCTGTAAATCTGGACGATTTTCAAAAATGATGTCAAGAGCTTGCTTATGTTTAGCATAGATTTTTCGACAAAGTTCAGCTATTTCAGAATTACTCACAATATGCCTCCTAATTAATGTAGAATAATGATTTATTAACGTTAAGACTTCTGTCCCTAATGTAGATTTATAGTTTATATAGATATTATCAAGTATTTCTACAATCTTTGCATAGCTATAAACTCTCCAAGTTTTTCTTGATTCTTCATCATTTGATTCTATTCCTTCAGGGGTCAAATAAATTAAGATTTTATGATAATTGGGATATTGGCTTTCAACAATTTTTTGATATTTTTCAAGCTGTCCTAAATAATCACTAGAATCAATTTTATTTTCTATCACACATACTAGCTTAGTCCTCTGAGAATGGATAAAAATATCAATGTTTTGCCATTCGCGTCTGACTATTACATCTGTTAAATCTGCTATATCTATATCAACAGGGCTAATTTTTATATATTCTTCATTTGTAATTTCATCACTTTCTAATAAAACTCGCTTCAGAAACCGTTTAAGAAATATGTCATCAAGTCTGTGGTTTTGAGAGGGATCTAATAAAAATGCAAGAAAATTTGAATGTCTAATTTCTTGTCTAACTACACCAATCGCTTCAAAAATATTAAATTCTGCTATTTTGGCTTCTAATTCTTCTAATTCTTGATTATCAACAATAAACTTTTCTAGTAATTCTCTACTTTCTGCTGTGGTTAACGTCATTTTTTGTAATGTTGAAAAATGTTAATATTTGGTCTACTTGCTATTAACTCAGCAGATATCATTTTAATAAATTAGACCAAAGTAGTATTTTGGTATAATAAGCTTCTTTGCTTATAGCGAAAAATTGCTTTTTAAAGGGGTTGAGGACACGGCGTAAGTAATATTTCGGTTTTATAGCAAGATTTTTGATGCCATGTCCCTACGGGGAATGTAATTCTAGGCTTGGTGAGGTTGAAGGTGTCAGGGTTGATTTGGTAAGATTTGCGAGGCGGAAACAAGTAAGTGACTGGTGATCAGATATGTCAACATCTACTATTGACAGCAAGGATGCAGCAGCTATACAAGCGGTAAAGTTGGGGGTTGCTGTGTACGATCGCTCCCATTGGGGACGGATTCGGGTTTCTGATGCCGATCGCTTGCGCTTTTTACACAATCAGTCTACTAACGATTTTCAAAGTCTTAAACCCGGTTCTGGCTGTGATACGGTGATGGTGACATCTACGGCTCGGACGATTGATTTAGTTACAGCTTATGTCTTAGATGATGCCGTCTTATTGTTAGTTTCCCTTAACCGTCGGGAATACTTAATGCAATGGCTCGATCGCTATATCTTTTTTGCTGATAAGGTGCAGTTAACTGATGTGACTGAAGAGACTGCTACTATTAGCTTGGTTGGTGGTGGTAGCGATGCCATTATAGAACAGTTAGGAGCAGGGTCACTAATTGGTCAACACTATGCTAATAATATGGTGACTGATGACGGCGTTATAGTTGCGGTTGGTAGCGGTTTAGCTAGTCCTGGTTATACCTTGATTTTACCTGCTAGTGAGAAAGAGAAAGTATGGCAGGTTATTACAGGGTTAGGGGCAGTAGAAATGAGCGATCGCGCTTGGGAAACGTTACGAATTTTACAAGGTCGTCCAGCCCCAGATTTAGAATTAACTGATGATTATAATCCTCTAGAAGTGGGGTTATGGCAAACGGTTTCTTTTAATAAAGGTTGTTATATTGGACAAGAGACGATCGCCAGATTAAATACCTATAAAGGTGTAAAGCAATACCTTTGGGGAATTAAATTAAATCAACCAGCAGAACCAGGAACTTTAATTACCATTGGTGAAGAAAAAATCGGGAAACTCACTAGCTATACTCCCACTCCAGAAGGTCATTTTGGCTTGGGTTATATTCGCAGTAAAGCGGGAGGAGTAGGTTTAAAAGTGCAAGTTGGAGAAACAGAAGGAGAGGTTGTTGCTGTACCATTTGTTTCTCATGAATACCCTTGAAAATTCAAAATTCAAAATTCAAAAT
>DATGXQ010000657.1:0-16538 GCA_035298905.1 Nostocaceae cyanobacterium
GATTCAGAATCCAGAATCCAGAATTCAGAATAAGAGAGAATTGGAGAATCAAGCTAAATGATTTTGGCCAAATATGACTAATCTCTATTCTTTGTATAATAACTACTCTGACTCCTGACTCCTGACTCCTGAATTCTTACGAAAAAATCCAGATTGGACTGCTTGGGATGAATTGGAAAGATACCAAAATGCTGTTCAGCCAGTTATTGATGAACGTGATGACATCCAGACAGATGACAGCAAAGATAAAAGCACATATTTCCAGTGGTATTCTCAAAATCTAAAAGATAAGGGCATGGATTATGAAAAGCTGATCAATGATTTTGTACAAAACAATTCATACGGTATGGGACTAGCTGAGGCACATGCCATATTTGGTTATACTACAATTCTTTTTTACAAAAAGCTGAATGAACTTTTGCGAAAAGGTGTCAGTGAAGATAAAACAGCGTTACTCAAAGCTTTACTAGAAAGTGCCTTAAATAAGTTGCCACTCTCACAAGAAACACAATACAGAGGTATGAACATTGAACCGGGAGCAGAACTTGATGCTTTTCTAAATAAGTATAAAGTAGACGCAATAATCACAGATAACCAGTTTAATTCAGCTGCCAAATATCAAGTACAGCCTTTTTGGGATAATGCCAATATTAGGTTTACCATACATCCTATTAAAGCTCGTAACATTACCGAACTCGCATTTGGGACTCACTTCATTGAGATTTTAACGAAAGGAAAGAAGAAAAATGATACTCATGAATCTCTTTTTCTACCAAATGCCAAATTTTTGGTTAAAAGTGTAGACACTGAAAATAAGGAGCGTACTAAAACTGATAAACAAACAAAGCAAGTAACTACTCAAAATGTTACGATCTATAATATTATATTGGAACAAATTGAATAAGAAAATACAGATAACAGCAAATGAAAATTAAGTATAATGACCCATCAACAACGCCTAGATTTGATATTATTGCTACAGATGGACGGCACATTATCAAACAGTTTATAGATCATAAAACTGGCTATATAGTTGTGATGGAAATAAACACAGAACAACTTTCAGATACAAATGTATATTATACTCTCATTGAGCCAAGTAAAGGTTTGATAATTTCACCACAAGAAAGACTTGCATCGATAGAAACAGAGAGAATAATTCTTAATAAAGAGTATGGACTAAGGCTGACAATTATACACACAATTAACATGCAAACTGGGCAAGAAACTTTACATGAAACTTTAGTTGAAATACTAACTGGTAAAGTAAAATCTACTCGTCAAAGTAGCCCTTTTGCCCCAGAACCATCACCAAATTTACTGGATATTTATTTAGAAAGACAAGCAGAAAAACAAGTTAATTCAACACAGTTGTATGAAAAATACGCTCAAATGAGCCTTGAAGAAAAAAAAGCTTACTGGTTGCGTAATGTTATGCTACAAATGCGTTTTCAGGATGAATCTGGTTTAGATGAATATGCTTTCTTTACACCTGAAAATTATGCTGAGTGGCTGGCTACAGAACCCGATTTTGATCAGATCCTTGATTTTGTAATTGAAAATATTCCTGATGATACTGAAAATGTGCGTGCTAAAATTAATGAACGGTTAGGGCGTTCTTAATGATTAGATTAGCAAAAATTATTAACTCAACTGTGCTACAAGTTGGTTTTCCATTAAGGTGTCACCCGTCAATAAATCTTCGACGGTGATTCTTAAAAAACGCTGTTCATCAACTTGAAATAAAATTTTAACGCGATCGCTCCCCGGAAAACCAGGTGGTGTTAACTGGGCTATTGTCCTGGCTTCTGCTGTATCATTTAAGGGTTTAACAGTGGTAGCATTGTTATCTAGACGACGAGTAATTAAGCGATCGCCATCAAAATAAACTTCTACTCCTCCGGTTTCTGCACCCAACTCTCCTAAAATTAACTCGATGCTGGGTTGATTTTCCACGGAAGCACCTAAAACTAATTCTACAGGCTGATTCATAGGGTAAGGTTGACCAGCTTTAATAATCGGATGCCAACTGTGTCTTTGATTGCGGCGATCCCAATAGCGCACACCATAGCTATGATAGAGGAAATCTTTAACTTCTATCCCTTGAGATAGTTGCAATGCACCTTGAGCGATCGCCTCAAAAGGACGTTCACAGCGAATTTTATCGGGTGCAAAATATTCTTTTACCCATGTCTGCACAGATGGCAACTGCACAGATCCACCAACCAGCAATACAGCATGAATATCATCTATTTCTATCCCTTGTCTTCTGGCTTGCTGTAATAGGGTTGTCATCGATTCATTTAACCGCTCAAAAAATCCATTTTCTTTAAGAATTTGGTCTAAAGTTTCACGAGTTAATTCTAACTCATAACTATCAAAAGTCTCTTCATTAAAATAAACTTCACTAGCTTTATTCTGACTAGATAACTGAATTTTTACCTTTTCAGCTAATCTAGTTGTTAAAGTATCGATTGGTAAATTCTGAGTTTTGGCAAAATAATCAACAATCCAATTATCAATATCAGTTCCGCCTAAATTTTGCCCAGCTTTAGCCAACACACGGGCAGTTTTTACTTTTTGCTTGGAATCTTCTGCTAAGGATTTATTACCCCATTTTAATAAAAATCCTACAGGTTTATTGACTTGGGCTTTTTGATCCAAACGTACTAAAGATAAATCTAAAGTTCCACCACCAAAATCAATTACTAACAAATTTTCTTGCCCTGTTAAACCATAACCTAAAGCTGCGGCAGTCGGTTCATCTAATATTCGTACCTGTTCTATTGGCAAAGCTTGACAAACTTTCCCTAACCAATAACGGTAAGCTTCAAAACTATCTACAGGTACAGTTAAAATTAAAGCATCTACACCACCTTGTATTGGCGCTAACTGTTCAATTATTTTAGTTAAAAATAATTTTCCTACCTGTTCAAAAGTAATAATTTGCCCGTCTAATTCTGGTAAAAAACCTTGGATATCTGCACCAATTCCTCGTTTAAAAGTACGGAAAAATCTCGCATCACCTTTGAGATCCAAACCGCGATCGCGTACTTGTTGCCCCACTAATACTTTATCCTGGGCTGCGTCCTCCACATACACCAAGCTGGGAATAAGCGGGGGGTTAAGGTTTTGTTGGATGGATAAACCAGGTAAAGTCAAAGTTTCTGCTTGCTGGGTGACAGGGTTCCAGCGAGTTATCACCGTGTTACTAGTACCAAAATCGATCGCGATCGCCATACTTTTTACTGTGTCACAAACAAATGCGATTTGAGTGAAACTATTTTCCCATCAGCCACCAAGAACGCAAATGAAAAATTGCTTTTTCCTTATGCTTGGCTTCTACCTCAATCCAAGGGACTTGACGGTAAACTTCCGGCATAGCTGTAATTAAATCACTATGTTGGCGATCGTGAAAAGATTTTTCACCATTGGAAATGTGTACTAATTGCCAACCAGGATTCTGCCACGTCTCCCGTGCTGCCCACAACATAGACTCTACACTAGGATGATTATAGCTGTCTATACCTGTATAGCAGATGTGATGATGGGCATCAAATACCATTGGGATTCCTGCCTGTTGACATACTGCTAAAATTTTTTCAGCACTATAGGCATATTCATCATTTTCTAAAGTTAAACGGTTCTTAATTCCTGGTGCTAAATCAGCAATAACTTTAACTAACTGCTCACCACGTCCAGATTTACCGCCATGAATATTCATAGCACACCAACTTGATTGAGGTAAACCCAATAAATCTAAAGTTTGAGCATGGCGTGATAAAATTTTCATGCTATTTTTTACCACTTCAGCAGAATCAGAACTTAACACCACATATTGAGCAGGATGTAACACCATTCTAATATTTAATTCTGCTGCTCTTTGCCCAATTTTACCTAAATCCTTACTCATGGATTCAAGTAAATTTGCTCCTATATTATCTTCCCCATCACTCATTGGAAATAAGCCGGAAGACAGACGATAAAGATTAATCTCATACTTTTGACACAAAGACAAAGCATCATGTAAAGATTGCAAATTATCTTGATAAATTTTTCTCAGCTTTGCTTCTCTCTCTGATAAAGATAGTTTTAAATAATGTGTGCGCGTAGTTGTGCGAAAGCGCACTTTTTGATCAAAGGTAATACAAACTAACCCCAAATGAGGTACTGTGTTAAGTCGCTGTGCATTAGGTTGTTGTAGCAGGGTTGCAGTCATTAGCTTACTTTATGAACACCCAGTTTAATCAATAGCAATTTTTCCTCTGAGACAACATCTGATAAAAGATAAATCTGCTGAATCTGCTTGAAATATTTCTGTCTTATGTTGTATTATAGAACATAAGGACTAAAAACTAATAAATCAATTACATAGCTACAATGACAAACTCTGTAAAAACACTTTCTCAAACCCTATCAAACTAAAGACTCCCACTGCAACCTAAGCAGCAAAGGCCAAATGTCAGGATATCGACATATGCAACAGTGTATCTCGGTCAAGTCCCTGAAATATTTATTAACATAGATATAAACTTAGCCTCTGGAGTCCGTGAAAGTTCTGTTTCGATCGTTCACCTTATTTTCCCCACGAGAGCAAAAGCTTATGAACAACCGTCCGTTATTTGACTTGTCAGAATTCTTATTTAACTTTAAGAATGGGATTTGGCTGTTTGGTATTTCATCCTGGCTATTTGGGATTACCGATCGCAGTATTGCGTCCTTTGCAGATGGTTATCTATCCGCATTAGATTTAACGCAACTATTTACAGCTTTAACTTTCTTTATGGCTTGGCTTTGTTTAAAACCAGTTGCTAAACCTTAATTGCAATTTGGATTTTAGCTCGAATAAAAATCCAAACTTATGCAGGAGAACACTATTCCTAGCAACCAAACACTAAATCCTAGATTTTATCTTAGCGGGGTAATTCTCAACAGTTGCAGAATTATCTCGCTATTGCTTTTTATTTATATTTATAATCGCTTGATTTATTGCAATATTAATTAATACTTTTGAGGAAACTTTTAATACAACATATTAGTCAAGTTGTTAAAGATTACTGTTGATTAAAATGATGTATACAACTGCTCAGGGTATTCCCGGTTTACCAGACTTAACACATCCCCAGGAATTATTAAAGTTTGGCTCACAATTACTTAAAGGCTCATTACTAATTGTGTTTTTGGTGATTGCTTTAGGAGTAGCGATCGCCTTAATCAGTTTTTCCTTACGTCGTCACACCACAGAACAAGCAGTTTTCTTCGGTGAATGGTCGATTCGTTATTCTCAATTATTAAAAGGATTACAACATTTAGCCCTAATTTTGATTCTAGTAATTAGTGGCTTTTTTCTCTGTTCTACATTAAGCAATCGTTATCACCATTGGGAACAAGCTAAAGTAGCACAAGTAGCGGAAAGTGTAGCAGGTGAAAGACTAGAACAACCCGCCCCCCGAATACGTTATGTTACCACAGAATCATACAGTTACAATACTCAGGTAAATGGCAAAATTGTTAAAGTAAATGATCAACAAAAAGTTTCTCGATATTTAACTTTAGCAGGTTCACAAATTCAAGCTAACATTGACCAAAGTATTGATGTACAAGGTCGGGGTTCTATTTACATTGTCGATTATACTGCTGAATACAAAGTAGTAAATACACTCCGAGATATAAATAGTTTTTTCTTTGAAGCAACACCACCCAATGGTTACGTACTTTTAGATGGTTATAAAGTAGAACGGGAAGGAACAAGACTACAGCAAATTAATCCTGGTGATTATGGCTTTCCATTTAAGTTAGAACCTGGTGCAGAAACCACATTTAAAGTTACCTATAAAGCCCAAGGTGCGCCACGCTGGATTTATAATGCTTCTAGCGACTTACTATCAAAATTTCAGTTAACTGCAACCGCTAATTTTAGTCCTGCTGATTTTGCTAGTGGGATTATTCCGAAAGAGATTAAATCTGAAGGAAATAAGACAATATTTGTTTGGAAATTTGAAGAAAATGTTGCCGTCAGAAATCCTTTTGGTGTATTTACTAGTACCAGTCCCATTAAAAACACTGGCATTATTCCCAGATTATTACTATTAGCACCAGCTTTATTTTTATGGTGGATATTGCTGCTGTATTTATCCATTCCTATGAATTTGAAAAATGTAGCGATCGCTGGTGGAGTATTCTTCGCTTGTTTACTCTCATTAACCTACATTAGTCGAGTTATAAATCCTCAAATTTCTTGGACAGTTATCGCCTTCTTTCTACTCGGTTTAAGCTGGGGTTTAGGTGGAAATCGTCGCGCTTCCTTAGCAGCTATTATTTGCACAATTTCCGGGGCAATTATTCCTGTATTTGCCTTATTAGTTCCATATAGCGGCTTAACTTTGAGTATTGCCGGTTTACTTTCTACAATGTGGTTGGCAATACGTCATTGGTATAGCTGGTATCAATTACCCACTGAAAATTAAATCGTAAGGATTCAGGTCATACCAAAATCTCTGTAATCTTTGCCTGAGAAGACTTTCCAGCGATTAGCCAAAAAGTTCTATTCTCAATAAGAATTGCAGAAACCCTATATTTTCGTGGCTTATTGCGACTAAAGGTATATTAATAAGCTAAGTTCAATTTTGAAACTGGCTCTGTGAGCGGTTTTCAGACACCTGAATCCTTACATTAAATCAAAAATTAAATCAATTCAGGGGGTGAAATCATATCATCCCTTTTTAATTAGTAAATAATTATTTTGCTGCACTGGGTTTCAATTTTGCAACTGTTTGAGTGAATCTCCGCCAGAGTGCTTTCGCAACTTTCCACTGGTCAATTATATGTAAAATTGTAAAAGCCAAAAATATGTAAGCTAACCAAAAGTGCATATTTCTAGCTAATCCCAAAGCTGCGGAATTTTGGGGAAAAATATCTGGTAAAGTCAAACCCAGAAATTTGACATTATTACTTTTATAAGAATTAGAAAGGAAAAAACCAGAAACAGGAACAGCCCACATAAATACATACAAAGTTGTATGTAAAGCCACAACCTTTAACCACTGCGGACTAAATTTGGGAAACTTTTTAGTATATTTACGCCACCATACCCGCAACAACACCAAGATACGCCAAGTTAGCAAAGCCAGAACTAAAGCACCTATAGATTTATGTATATCGTATAGAGGGCTGCGGATAAATAAATCATCTGGTAATCTGGGCATGAATACACCAGTCATGAATAACACTAAATAAAAACTTGCCATCCACCAATGGATAGACATTAAGTGCTGAAAAGCAGAATTGCGCCTTGATTTAGCTGGTGTTTTAGCTGTCATAGTCGGTATTTGGGGCTATAGGTTTTCTGAAACATTACTTATAATTTAAGTGTAGCTACTTTTGGCAATTCTAAGGGTAAAATTTTTCTAACCTATTCAATAGAACAAATCATAATTGCTAATGTCAACTTGGTTCTGCAAACAGACTTTACTTACGGGAGTTGGTATTTTTACTTTATTGATTAGCAATTACCCTGCTATCAGTTGTCCACTATCCACAGTAGTTAAAATATCTAATTCCCAAAATCTCAATATCAATAATTCTATGACACAAAAAATCCTCACATTTCAAGGGTTATTAACTTATGAACCTTTACCACCGGGAAAATCAGTGAGAGCATATAAAGGGGAGGAATTTTTTATCAAAACTAATTCTATGAATCCAGAAAGAATAGTATTACGTTCATCGGAAAACGTTTCTGTTGCTGATTTAGAATCTTTCCACAATCAACAAGTAGAAATTACAGCCGTATATTTTGCAGGTATTCGTCCCTCAAAAAATGAAGTTGCTTGTCCTTTAGATTTTGATGGACAATGTATGGTTCAAGGTGAAGGTTATCAAGTTTTATCGATAACTCCCTTAAAATTTAAACAGCAATAACACAGATTACTTAGGGGTTGCTGAAAAACTCCACAAAACGAGTCTAGATGCCACACAGTGCAAAAAGTCGTAGTTTTGGAGGTTGGTTTCCAAATACACCCTGCAATTTTTTACTTAAAATACAAGGATTTTGATACTCTAAATACCAGAACCTTGCACTTGCTTGGACTAAAAATGATGAAAACCCTTATTTAGAAAAGGTTCTGACTTTAATCAGCAAACCCTACTTACTTTCTTGAGCTAAAGCAGCTTTGAGCTTTTCTATTTCTGCATCGCGTTTATCAAATTCTGGGTGATATTGAATAGGAATATTCTTAATTTGGCTGATACAATGTGCAGTCTTTTTCATTAATATTTTTATTTTTGTGCATGAATTTTTAACAGTTCCCATCAATTAATCTGTGACACTAATGTTTTTACTGTTCTTAGAACTGATTGCCGATACAGATTAGTATATGGCACTCCGTTTTGATTAGAAATAATTATCGATGTCGGAGGAACAGTATACTCAATCACTCCCGGATAATGAATTTTATAAACATTGAGAGTCGGTAGAATATGACTATATTTTTGCAGGTTTTGATATAGTCTTAATGAACCAAATAAACTTCCATTAAGAATATTATTTATATTCTGCCAATGCTCAAAAATACTCTGTCGGATTCTTTCAAATATAGAAATATCTTGTTGAGTCTTTACCCAGTCTTGAAAGCTTTCCTCTTCTCGAATATTTTGGTAATCATGCCATAATTCCCAGAGTAATGTTTTGATAGTTGCGCTACCCTGCCAAACTGTAGGAGGTTCGCTATTTTTTAAAAATGGCGCAGCTTGATTGGCAGCTAATTGATATTGTTGTACGTGCTGGTGCATCTGACTTTCTAATCTTGCACGTTCTGAAGCTTCATCAATTTTCAAATTGATATGTGCTTTTGCTTCTCTTAAACTTATTAAATTTCTTTCTATCATTGCTTGATATTCTGTCACATTTTTAGGACTCAATAAAATTGGATTTTGAGTAGCAACAACTTTATTGAACCAAGTAAACCAAGCTTCAGGCTTTAATCCTGCATCTCGAAGTTTTCCGTCTCCTTCTGGATGTTGATTAAATGGTGCAAATCTTATGCCATCTTTTTTCAACACCCAAACACAAAAATCAATGTGAGGATTGAAATACGCGTCATAACTCCAAGATTGTTTAGAGTCTTTGTACATATGAGTTATGAAAATTTCAGAGTTAATATTGACACACGCAAGTCCGACGAAACTTGCTCACATATTTCTTATTTGTCTTGAACAATAGGCTGGAGACGAATAACTTTAAAACCTTGGGGGTCACTTATAGGTATGTAAATATTACCTAATTGATCAACTTCAAACATACTTGCAGGTGCTGTAGTTGTTTCTATTGGTAATAATTCTTTGTTCACCTGATCAAAACTAACATAACCTTGTTGATTTTTTAAATTTAGTGATTTACTTGATTGTAACTTACCATCAGATGTGAATATAAATAAGATTCCGGCTTGTTCGTCACTTTCTCCTCCATAAAAATAAAGTTGATTTTTTGGATCTATATGTACTAATCTTGTTAAATAGTTATCAGGTAATGCGGATTTTGGTAATTGAAAGGAAAATTCTTGAATCTTATTACCTAAATTATCATAATGTTCAATTCCTAATTGAATAGTATTATTTATTTCTTCTGCTTGATCGCATATAAAAATATGATTATCTTCTTTTCTGACTACAAGGCCATAAATACTCTTTTGCCATGCTAATTTACCTTTTGGTGATAAACGCATCAGACCCTGATAAGTTTTGAGATAAAAGTTACCATCTTGATCTATTTGTGCGAAATCATGGAGTAATTCAATATCTGTTTTGATTAACTCTGTTTTTTTGGTGTTTAAATTATGTTTATGAATAGTATATTTATCATTCTTTGATATATAACTATAATAAACATTTTGATTAGCGTCAATTATTGGTTGTTCTGGTTCTTCATTCCAGTTATAACTAGCAATTAATTTTCCAGTTTGGGTATTAAAACTAGCCAAACCATGTTTAGGCGATCGCACAGGTAAATACAAGCTATTCTCATCAGGTGTAACCAAATACTCTAACTTTCCAGCTAGTCTATTAAAATCTAATTCTCGATAATTAAATTCACCAGTTTTTACCCATACATCTTGACCTTGCTCATTGACGCGACGCAATCTATGTGTGAATTGATCATTAATTTCTACAATCTCTAAAAGATAAATGCCATTTTGATGATCAGGACGGAAATCAGCAATATTCCAAACTTCTCCCACATTATTAGCATTTAAACCGATATCAAATTGACTTGCTAATTTACCTTGATCATCAAACCGCATGATGCGATATTTTCTTTGTTGTGGTGGAGAATTTTGGGGAAGTTCAAACATTACATATAAGTTTTGTTTTTTGTCAATTCTTATAGCGTATATCGGTCTGATATATCTTTTAGAGTCGGTGGTAAAACGTCCAGATAATGAAATTGTTGCAAAAGGAGTATGAGGGATAGATTTAGCATCAGTCCCCCAAGGAAGGGAAAAAGTAAGAGTGGGATTGTAATTGATGGTCATGGCTGAATTTTTATGCTTTGTTTGTTGTTTAATTTGTGCAACAGGTGTAATTATTTGAGAGTGTAAAATTTGCTCTGACTGATAGCTACCAGATAGAGCAAAAAGTACACCAGTTAAACAAAATAGGGAGATTTTTGTCAAAATATTCACTAGCCTAATTACCAACTATTTAGTAAGGAATTAAGAGATAAAAAAATTATTCACCATTCTAACTTATCCTATCGCAGATTAACAGATTGTATATTACCAAGGAGCTGGCGCGAACTCTACTGTTTGAGTAGAGTCGCTGACTTCTTCTAATGTCGTATCTTGCAATACACCTACTTCCTTTTTTGTCCATATACCTTTTGTTGGACCTGGTGCGGGAAGTACCCACAAGCTCAGTACTTTATGTCTTCCTATTGAATCTTTTGTTCCTTGAGCAAGGACAACGTGATCTAGTCCACCAATGAAAATAATACTACCAGCAGGAATATTACCTTGTCTCTTGCCTGTTTTTTTATCAAAAGGTACAGACTTGCGTTTGTTATAGTTCATTCTTTGTTTAAGAACATTGTAGTAGGCATCTACCCCTGGATCTCCACCAACTTTATTTCCTGCTTGCGCTGCTGCTTGATGAACTTCAACTAGCCAAGATTTTTTAATTGCACCAGCTTTATAAGCTATAAAAAGCACTCCTTCCCAGCAGTTCATGGTACTATTAGCGTTCGGTTCAGGTCCATTTCCCCGAATCCATTTAGCAAAGTCGTTTTGGTGTCCCCACGTAGTTGTCTCACTGACTTGATAACCAGAATTACGGTCTGGTCCAGAGCCTCCACGCCATTTTAATGTTCCAACCATGCTTTTTCCTGTGGCTATGACTCTGGCGGTTTTTATTTTTTCTTTGATTTTCTCTATTGTCGCTTTTATTTTATCTATTAGTGGCTTAAATATCCTTTGGATAACAAACTGCTTAAATTTGTGAAGCTGCTTAATTAATTGTATCCATTGTTGATTTATCCATTGTTGGAGTTTAACATTCAAATTCTTGACATTACTATTAATAGCTTGAGTCAAAAATTGTAACAATTTTTTTAATCTATGTAGAAAAGACTGCTCACTAGATTTTAATTTATTATTAGTAGGCTGTAACTGAATTATCTTAGTAGCTGATAAATCTTTGTTATTGTTACGAATACTATTAGCAGTTTCCTTTAAAAAGAGTTTATTTGTTTTTGAATTAGCGTGATTTTTAAGATTTTCAGAAATTGATTTAGCTGGTAATTTACCTGTTTCTGTTTGTTCTTCGCGTTGTACAGGTGGACTTTGGGTTGTACTAATTTGATTTACTACTTTGTCTGTAACTTGGTCAGCTTCTTGCTCATATTTATCACCCGCTTCACCTATATTAAGTTTGGTCTGAATTTCTGGTGCTGAAGTTGGAGTGGAGGTTTCAGTACTTGCTTGCTCATCACTCAATAAGTCAATTTTCTCATCATCAATAGTATTGTCTTCCGTTTTTTCCTCTGGCTGTTTCTCTTGTTGAGGAAGAGTAAGCTTCATCTGTACGCGGGGTGGTGGCGCTGGAGCAGGACGATAAGTAAACATGGACACATCTGGCCAGTTGCTCTCGGATGCTGTGATTTTGTCTAATTCTTCTTGTGATATTAGCTGTGTTTCTTGCTCTGGTTGGGGTTGAACAAAATTTGTTTTTGGTGCAAAACGGTTTTCAGGTGGTGTATGGGTACTGTATGAAGGTTTTTGTGAAGTTCTGTGTTGTCTACTATACATTACATTTACCTCTTTTAGTCTTGCTGTAATGGCTATTAGGCTGTACTATACATGTTAAAAGGCAGATATGATAATTATGACATACAGCATTTAATAGTAAGTAAAGTTAATAGATTTTTTACATAACTTAAAAAGTAATTTTACTGAGGTAATGATGTTATATGAGGGACGCAACAATGCTATCTTGAGCAGATAAAAAATTAGGGTAACTCTGAAGTTTCCAGAATTACCCTGAATTTTATTTTGATTTTTTATTGGTAGCTATTAAGCAAAGGCGGCAGTTTTGACATCGTTTTTAGCAAGGATTTCTTGCAATTCTTCTGCATCAACTGTTTCTTTGTCTACCAACATTTGAGCGATTTGATCTAATACGTGGCGGTTGCTGACTAATACGTCTTTGGCGCGTTTGTAGGCGGTTTCTACTAGTTTGCGGACTTCATCATCAATCGCTGCTGCGGTTTCTTCGGAGAAGTCGCGCTCGGCCATGATGTCGCGGCCTAAGAACATATTACCTTGTTGACGACCAAGGGCAACGGGTCCCAAGCGATCGCTCATCCCAAAGCGAGTGATCATTTGTTTGGCAACTCTGGCTACTTGTTGCAGGTCATTAGAAGCACCTGTGGTTACTTCTTCTTCACCAAAGATAATCTCTTCAGCTATCCGACCACCCAATGCTACAGCCATTTGATTTTCTAAATATGCACGGCTGTATAAACCTGTATCCATGCGGTCTTCACTGGGGGTAAACCAAGTTAAACCACCGGCACGACCACGAGGAATAATGCTAATCTTTTGTACTGGGTCGTAGTCTGGCATTAATGCACCGACTAAGGCGTGACCAGCTTCATGATATGCTACTAAGGTTTTACGCTTTTCGCTCATTACCCGGTCTTTCTTCTCTGGCCCTGCTAGGACGCGATCGATCGCATCATTAATCTCATCCATGGAGATTTCTGTTAAGTTCCGTCTAGCTGCTAAAATAGCGGCTTCATTTAACAGGTTGGATAAATCTGCACCTGTAAAACCAGGGGTACGACGGGCAATTTTATCTAAGTCCACATCCTTAGCTAAGGTCTTACCACGAGCATGGACTTTGAGTATTTCTGAGCGTCCGCTATAATCTGGACGATCGACTACAACTTGTCTATCGAAACGACCGGGACGTAATAATGCTGCATCCAATACATCTGGACGGTTGGTAGCGGCAATAATAATGATGCCGGTATTACCTTCAAAACCATCCATTTCTGTTAATAGCTGGTTGAGGGTTTGTTCTCTTTCGTCGTTACCACCACCTAAACCAGCACCACGCTGACGACCTACAGCATCGATTTCATCGATAAATACGATACAGGGAGCGTTAGATTTTGCTTGTTCAAATAGGTCGCGGACACGGGAAGCACCCACACCGACGAACATTTCCACAAACTCAGAACCGGAAATGGAGAAGAATGGTACACCAGCTTCACCGGCTACAGCACGAGCAAGGAGTGTTTTACCTGTACCTGGAGGGCCAACTAATAATACACCTTTAGGAATTTTTGCACCAATGGCTGTAAAGCGATCGGCATTTTTCAAAAAGTCTACAACTTCATTTAACTCCAGCTTGGCTTGGTCAATCCCTGCTACATCCCCAAAGGTCACTTGAGTTTGGGGTTCCATTTGCACTCTAGCTCTAGATTTACCAAAGTTCATGGCTTGGCTACCAGGGCCATTTTGAGCGCGACGCAACAGGAAGAATAAACCAACTAGGAGCAATACTGGGAAGAATAAGCTGCTGAGAGCCTTTAACCAGATTCCTTCGTCGGTTGGGGAGAAGACGGAGATATCAACACCCTTAGTAGTGAGAGTGTTAATTAAATCTGGGTCGTTGACTAAAGTTACCAGCTTTTTATTAGTTCCGTCTCTCGGTGTGACAATAGCTGTAGTCCGGTCTGAACTCAAAGCAACTTTGTCAACTTTACCTTTTTCAATTGCTTGAATAAACTCACTGTATCGCCATACTTCTTTACTTTGGGGTTGCTTGTCAAAGAAAGCTGTCCCTAAAGCTATGACAACTATAAATAGCAGCGCGTACAGCCCTGCGTTTCTCCATCTTTTATTCACCGAGGTCAATCCTCCTATATTTTTTTATCTTCGCGCAGTGTCTTGGCACAAAAGGGCGTTATGAGAATTATGTTAACTTATTTTAAGATATAACATTCTGTGCCTGTCATGCTGGGAAAAAGTTCCTTAACTGCGATAGTGTCGGATGATAGGGATTGTAGCGCAGCGACCCTGTGGGTTGGTGGACTGTATGAATGGGGATAATCTCTACCACACTATTACTGTAAGCGATCGCCTCAAATCCGGTAACTAATTCCTTTGTCCAAGCTTCCTGTTTTACCTTAATTTGCTCGGTTTCCAGCCATTTGATCATTTGCGATCGCATAATCCCTGGTAAAATACCTACTTCTAGCGGTGGAGTCCACCAGTAACCATCCCTCCACCCCCAAAGATTACCTGTACAAGTTTCTAGCCAATTTCCCTCCCCATCTACTAAAATCCCTTCTTGGGCTGTAATACCGGGAATGCTAGATTTTGCTAATAGAGGGCTGAGATAGTTACCCGTTTTATGATTCGGGAGAGAACGGGTAAACTCAGGACTAGCCACAACAGTAGTTACACCATGTTGTTGCAGTGCGGCTAAATCTGGTGGTAAGTTGCGACCAATGATTAATTCTCGACCATCACCAAAGAGTGTAATTCTGAGAACAGGATAGTATTTTGCCACCATTTCCACGCCTTGACGGACATTAAGCCAGTCTGGTTGTACCCAGTTAAAAGCTTGTAAACTAGATTGGAGGCGATCGCAATGTGCCGTCCAGTTAGTTAAACTATGATCCAAAGAACTGTGATAAACCCGCAGTGTGGTAAAAACCGTAGCACCGTATAAAAAACCAGGGTCATAAATATCTAGTTCTATGGTTGGGGATTCGATTAACTGACCTTGATACCAATAAATAGTCATTGAGTCACAGCAGGGAACAGGGAACAGGGAACAGGGAACAGGGTTAAAAGTCTTTTAGCATCAGGCTTTGTTCCTAACATTTGTACCTCATTTAGCTGAAATCTGCTATATTAGTAATTAGTCATTAAATAATCTTCTCCGCGTCTTCCCTCCAGCATCTCCTAATTCTTTTTGGGTAACTTAACTTCCGCACTGCCGTCAGGATTTATCACTACATTTCCTCCTAAATTTTCAATTTCTTTAATTACCCTTTTGCGAGTTTTATCGTCGATTTTATTTTCTAAAACCATTGTCCAAGTAGCGATTCTTGCTAACTTACTATCAGGATTACTGCTCAAAAATTCAGCAGTTTTTTGAGAAGCAAAACCGATATACTTACTTTCTTCATCAGAATATTGACTTGCCCATTCTGCTGCTTTAGTAAAAGATGCTTGTGCTGCTGGGGTGTTACCTAAAAATAACAATTCATCAATACCCTTATAACGCCAAACATAATAAGACTTTTCAGGAACTTGCGGCTTGAGAAATTGTACGCCCTGATTCATCAAATTAATCGACCTTTCTGGCAAACCAGCATATAAAGAAGTGCTAGTAGAAAGAGCCAAATATGCATCTAAAAATCGTGGGTCTTGCTTAAGAACTATTTCAAAATATTCAGGGCTGAGACTATAACCTATTCTATCTCTCACCTCATCATCACCAAAATATTGCAAAAAATCTATATATACCCAGTTAGCCACTAAGTTTTTATAACCAAAAGTAGGAGTATTTCTCAGAAAAGTCAAACGGATGTTTTCTTGTTTAACATTCTTTTCTAAAGTTTCTTGAGGAATATCCTGTTTACTCACCAGCAGTTTTTGCAATCTAGGAACTTGAAGCAAACTAACTGTGATTAGACTAGCTAAAAATACTACAGGTGTTAATAAAGATTCACGAGATAAAAACATAGGATAAATACATAAGAGAAATTAAAGAATTAGTAAGATTATATACAATGATAGAGAGCGATCGCCAAAATTCCCCCCACCTGATACCATTTTACGAACACCTTAATACATCTAGATTAATTGTAGGGACATGGCACTGCCCACCAGTGTAAACTTAAGCCCTAACGAATAGAATTCGTGGCTACACAGGCAAAGTCCGCCTACGCGGACTAATGAAAAATCAAGGTTTTCAAACCCACGCAGGTGGGTTTTGTTTGTGTAGACGCGGTTTCTAACCGCCCA
>DATGXQ010000658.1:0-1787 GCA_035298905.1 Nostocaceae cyanobacterium
TGGGCGGTTAGAAACCGCGTCTACACAAACAAAACCCACCTGCGTGGGTTTGAAAACCTTGATTTTTCATTAGTCCGCGTAGGCGGACTTTGCCTGTGTAGCCACGAATTCTATTCGTTAGGGCTTAAGTTTACACTGGTGAGCATTGCTGTGTCCCTACAAGTGAATACATATACAGCGTTTTTAATATTAGTGAGGTATAGTATTTAATCGCCAACCCTATAGGGGCAGGATAGCCGCGCCCTCAAGTTTATTGCATAGACACGAGAAACGCTATAATGGGGTTGGTAGATAATAAGTAATCATGCAGAATAAATTACACAACTTCTTTACCTGTTCCCTGCTGTATGAGTATTTTCTTCACAAGGAGTTTAAATCAAGATTTTAAATGTGGAATAGTATAATACAAACCAGGTGCAGAAATACTGTATTTAAAATAAAATTACTGAACAATAAGATCCCCGACTTCTTTGAGAAGTCGGGGATCTAGTCTCCAGGAAGGCTGGGGAACGAAAAATTACTTAATCTTTACTTAAGGCTGTATTTGATAATTTTGGCTTTCCTCTGATTTAACTGCATTTCCTGGTTGAAAAATCATTAGGTTTGTAATTAATATAGCTAACATACCAATAGCACCTATGCCCAAAATGGTCAGGATTTTTAGTCTTTGAATTTCTGACCATAAATTGTCTATCTTACTATTAGTCCCAATTACCTGAATAGGTTTTAATGCTTGCAACGCTTCAGCTGCATTAGGATAGCGGCGTTTACTATTCCGCTCTACCATTTTTCGCAGCCAGGTACTAAATTGGGGGCTAATGGGTAAAGAAAACTTCTGGAAATTAAAGCGATATTTATCATCGATTAATTTGCTAATTTCGACAGAGCGAGTATTAGTTAATAAACAAATTAGGGTTGCACCTAAACTATATAAATCTGATGCTTCAGTCAGTCTATATCCAAATTGTTCTTCTGGTGGCATAAAGCCAAGAGTGCCAGCAACCAAGGTACTGAAGTCTATTTTGGTATCTTGTAACTTTGCTAGACCAAAATCGACCAGATAAGCATTTAATTTTTCATCAACTAAGATATTCTCTGGTTTAATATCCCGGTGAATGATTGGTAGGTCTTGTTGTTGTAAATAGACTAAGATTTCTAAAACTGATAAGGCGATTTGCTTAATTTCTTCTGGCTGAAAGTCACGTTTTATTCCTAGAGATGGGGCATTTTTGTATTCTTGAATTAAATAAAAATGATTTGGTGTTTCCAAAGAACTTACATAACGGGGGATACGGGGATGATTTAATTTTTGTAAGATAGCAATTTCTCTTTCATAAGCTTTCACATCAGACCAATCAGAAGTGATATTTGCACAACAGAACTGTTTAATTACTACTTTTGTTTGTGAGGTCAGATGTTCAGCTAGATAAGTAATGCGTCCTCCTTCTTGGTTACGTCCTAGTTCGCAAATTACTTGATAGCCTAGCGATGAAAAATCTGGATGGTGGTTAAAGGGAGTTACCCCTTTATATCCATGAAGCAGATTAAATTCCATTATGCAATTTACATGAAGTGGATTTTGTCAAGAGGCGTTGCTGAATTGGTGTATGATTTTTCAGTGTAGAGACGTTCCTTGACGTTCATACAAGGGTTTTGGTTTTATGAAAAATTTTTTCATCTCTAAAATCAGCAACGCTTGTCAAGAAAAGTTGAATGCGGATGAGATGCACTGACAACACTCTAGACGCGGAAGGGGGAGAGGGGGAGAGGGGAGACAGGGGGAGGGG
>DATGXQ010000659.1:0-28119 GCA_035298905.1 Nostocaceae cyanobacterium
CCCTGCCCCCCTGCCCCTGACTTTATACCCTAATTACCTATGAAAGATAAATTTTTAAAGTGGCTCAATTTGGTTTTAGTTGCTGACGTATTCTTAGTTTTATTTGGATTTGGCTGGTTAGCGATCGCCGCTACAGGAAAATCTCTAGGGTTAAACTTGGGCTTAGACCTTTGGTATCAACTCTGGCAACCCTTATTTAACCCAGCTATTGGTATCCTTATGGGGGGAGCAATCTTAAGCGGTCTAATTAACTGGGTTGCTCGCAAATTTTCCCAGAGTAGCCAGTAGTCAGTAGCCAGTGGTCAAGATGAATAACTGACTAATGACCAATGACTAATTGATAATACTTGTTAGTGCTGCTGGCAAATACGGGTACTTGTACTCAAACCCTGCTTCTAAAGTGCGTTTGGGTAGAACCTGTTGACCTTCTAACACTACTATGGCCCCATCTCCCAATAATGTCTCTATGGCAAATGCTGGTACAGGCAACCAAGAGGGACGATGCATAATTTTACCCATAGTTTGACTTAACTCATTCATCCGTACTGGGTTGGGGGCTGTGGCATTATACACACCCTTTAGCTGGGGGTTAGTTAGGGCATAAATAATGAGATTGACTAAATCGTCTAAATGAATCCAAGAGAACCACTGACGACCACTGCCAATAGGCCCTCCTGCAAAGAGTTTGAAGGGAGGGATCATTTTCTCTAAAGCCCCACCATTGCCTAAAACAACGCCAAAGCGTAAGATTACCAGTCTTACCCCGGATGCTTCTACCTTTTGGGCTTCTCCTTCCCAAGCTTGACAGACTTGAGCGAGAAAATCTTGACCAGAGGGACTGGTTTCGTCAAAGGTAGCGGTTTCGCTAGTGCCGTAGTGACCAATAGCCGAAGCGTTAACTAATACACTTGGTTTGGGGTGAGCTTGAGCGATCGCCTCGACAATTTTTTGTGTACCCAACTTGCGGCTGTTGAGGATTTTTTGTTTGCGTTCTGTACTCCAACGTCCTTGGGCGATCGACTCTCCGGCCAAATTTACCACACCATCACAGCCAGCGATCGCTTGTTGCCAACTACCAGAAGCATCTGGGACATAAGCCAAAATCTCTAGATTGGGGAAAGCTTCGCGGGGAAAAACCTTGTGAGCATGGCTGGTGTTTCTAGTTAAAACTAGTAACTGATGACCTTCTTGATGCAATCGTTCTACTAAACGACTACCTACAAATCCTGTGGCTCCAGTAATTGCTATTTTCATGTTTGACCTCCACCAAAGCCTATTGTAAAGTTTTTGAGGAATTTTTCAGCTTTTGCGCTCAATTTCCTAGTAGTTAGTCAGTATATCTAAGGAAGCTTTACAAAATTTTCATTTAATTTCTATCAATTACTGAGGGCTGATTACTTCCCAGGAATTTCTGCTCATGACTTGCCATTTAGCCACTTCGATATTATAGGATGGACGGATTGTTGCAAGGCGTGGGGCTATTATGGCTCGCTATACCTGTTCATTTATTGTTTCTGTTCCCCCTGAGCATCTCCAAGTGTTAATTATAGAACTGCTACAAGCCTGTGAGTTAGATGTTCAATACTACACCGCCGACTATATTATGGCGAGGGAAAATCCTGGTCATGTTTCCTTTTCTAAATTAGTCTTAGTAGAAGTGCTGATTGATAAATCAACTGCTACAGACTCAGAAACCCGAATGAGTATTGTGATTAAAAACGAAGAACTACCACTTCAACTGAATAATCACTGTCGGCAAATGTTTGAGTATATCAAACAAGCCATTGAGCATAGCCGAAATTGGCATTTAATTGAAAGTCTAGCAGGATAGCTAGTAGTGCTGATCAGTAAGGTAGAAAAACAATAGAGCTAGCTTCGAGTCAGACTAGCTCTAATTTTATGTAAAAGTTCAATTTTGGTGAAGCAAAATTTAAATTTGATTGGGAATTTGATGATGTATTTAGTCCTCTAAATCCTCAGTCATGCCTGGATTGATTAATGTAATATCGTACTCATCAGTAGAGTCCGTATGCCCTGCTCGCTGATTATTTTTGAGTAAATAATAAATTGCCCTTACTTGAGGGCCAAAAACTATTTCATCTTCATTTTTCAGGTCATGAGCTGGTATTTTACGCCCATTAATCATTAGTCCGTTGGAGCTAGGTCTTCCTTTCGCATCACCATCTACAATTCGGTAATAATAGCTTTGGCTACCATTTTTGCGTGGTAATCTCACTAATGTGGCATGATGGCGAGATACAAACTGCGACATTAAACGAATATTGCAATCACGGTCTCTACCAATAGAATAGACAGGATTTTCCAGTGGAAATTCCTTGCGACCTTGATCGTCTTCAATAATTAGTAGATGGTTTTCATTAGGTTCTGCTGCCATTGACAGATAGTTACTGGAATTGGGTAATCTGGGTTGCATCAATAGTGTTGGAGTAACTTTTTTGCCATTTATTGTTCCCGACAGTCTAGGGAAGTCAGTAGCACTGTTGCCCAAAAGTGCCGAAGTTACATACTGCACGAGTTCAGTGGTACAGGTTATCTTCACTCCTGTGGTTCTAGTTGCGCTAGAAGGAGTTGAAGTAAGCTGGTAAGATGCATAACGCCTGACTTAAGACTCAGTTTAAACTAAGATGAATCTTAAATTTTTGCCTCGTGGATCTTACTTGCCATGGCAATTTTACGGTTGTTGTGCTAGTCGCCGTAATAACACTGAGTTGGTCACTACACTGACTGAACTAAAAGCCATGAGTGCGGCGGCACTAGACGGACTGAGAACAAAACCCCATTGGGGTAAGAGAACACCTGCTGCTAATGGTATACCAATAGTATTATATGCAAAAGCCCAGAATAAATTCTGACGGATTTTCTGGAAAGTAGCACGACTTAATTTGATTGATTCCACTACATCGCTGAGGCGATCGCGCATCAGTATAATTTCGGCTGTTTCTATGGCCACATCTGTGGCACTGTGTAATGCAATGCCTATATCAGCTTGAGATAATGCTGGTGCGTCATTGATGCCATCTCCTACCATTGCCACCACAGATTTGCCACTTTGTGCTTCTGTATCTTTACTAATGTTTTCCCGCTTCTGTAAAGATTTAATCATATTAGCTTTTTTAGCTGGGGGTATACCTGCCAGGACGTTATTACTGTCTATTCCTAGTTGTTGGGCTATGGCTTGGGCTGCTTCTGGTCGATCGCCACTCAGTAGGATTACCTGTAAACCCATCTGGTGCAGTTGGTCTATTGCTATTTGAGCATCCGGTCTGAGGGTATCACTAGCAGCAATTAACCCAGCTAAATTTTCTCTAACAGCAATGCCAATCACTGTTTTCCCAGCTTTTGCCCATGTTAATGCTGTCTGTTGGGCAGTTTCATTAATCACAACCCCATGCCAGCTTAACCAGTCCCAGTTACCCAATAAAATATTTTGGCCGTCCACTATAGCTGAAACACCTAAGCCTGGTTCAGTGTGAAAGTCTACAGCGTGGGGAAGAACTAAGTTTTGCTCCTGTGCGGCTTGCTGTATGGCTTGAGCTAGGGGATGGTGTGTGCCACTTTCTACGGCGGCGGCTAGTTTAAGTAAATCTGTGGAGGTAATTTGGGGGTCAATGACTAAAAAGTCAGTAATTGTGGGATGGCCTGTGGTGAGTGTGCCTGTTTTATCAAAAACCACTGTGTCTAGTTGGTGGACTTTTTCTAAAACATCCCCACCTTTAATTAATAATCCCCTTTCTGCTCCCATACCAGTACCTACCAAAATGGCTGTAGGTGTAGCTAATCCTAAAGCACAGGGACATGCGACCACCATCACAGCGATCGCTAGTTTTAAACTGAGCAATAAATCAGTATAATGTGTACTCTTGGCGGCATGATGTACCATCTGGTGAGCCATTTCCGTGGTGCTAGTGATGGTAACTTCTGGCCAGATGTGCGTACCAAAAAAGTACCAAAATAGGAAAGTTAAACTAGAGGCAGTTAACACCCCATAAGTAAAATAACCAGCCACAGTATCGGCTAATTTTTGGACTGGTGCTTTGCGAGTTTGGGCAGTTTCCACTAAAGCGACAATTTGCGCCAGAGTAGTATCCTCACCAGTGCGAATAGCTTGAATAGCGATCGCTCCTGATTGGTTGATAGTTCCCCCTGTCACAAAATCTCCTGGTTGTTTCATCACCGGCACGGCTTCCCCAGTCAGCATCGACTCATCCACCGTTGTTTGTCCAAATCTCACCTCCCCATCGACCGGAATCTTATCTCCTGGTAAGACCTGTAACCATTCTCCTACCCGCACATGTTCGGCGGGAATTTCGATAATATTTGCCCCAGCAATCAATTTTTCTGCTTCTGGGTTAGCAATTAATCTAGCAGTTTGGGGTTGGAGTGCTAATAATTGCCGAAATGCTGCCGCAGCTCGACCCCTAGCCTGTTGTTCTAAAGTCCGCCCCAACAGGATAAAGCCCAGCATCATCACTGGTTCATCAAAAAAGCACTCCCAACCCATTTGGGGAAATAACAAAGCCACTAAACTAGCGGTGTAGGCTGTGAGTGTCCCCAAACTGATCAGAGTATTCATATTTGGCGCACCCCGTCGCCAACCCAGCCAACCATCCACCAAAATCGGCCGGCCGGGAATCAATATGGCTACCAAAGCCAGCCCACAATGAAACCAAATATTGCTTAATAACGGTAAAAAACTGGAAATATTCCCAATATGCCCAATTCCTGAAAATACTAGCAATACCGCCGCAATTGCTAACTGTCTGATGTTAGCTTGCATCTCCTGGCGTTGTCTGGTGGCTGCGTCTTCTAAACTTGATTTCTCTCCAGTAGCTTTTTTGCGGGGTTGAGAGGGAAAACCTGTAGCTGTTAATGATTGAGCTAGTGTTTCAGCTTTGACTACACCAGCCTCTGCTTCTACCACAGCCACTTCTGTAGCTAAGTTCACGCAGACGCTTTTTATTCCTGGATGTTGAGTCAGTTGTCTTTCTACCGCGCTCACACATCCAGCGCACTTCATACCCCCCACATCTAAAATAATCTTTTCCATCGCTGGGGTAGAGTCTGAGGAAGGCTGAGTTTTAGGAACAAGTTGCATGGCAAGTTTTAAAGTTAGCTACGAAAACTAACGCCTAATCAAAGCGTCTTTATTTGAGATTAGCGAACTTCGGAACAAGGACGGGAAATCTGTAATATTATGTTTATTAATTTATTGACCACGCTGCCTGTGGTGAAAGAAAGTCATGTAAGCAAATGCCCCGATCTGGATTGGTATCATATATATGAGGCTTTTCAGATAGTAGTGAACTTCCAAGTTAGACGTAAAGCTAAAATATCCACAACCCAAGACAAAAAATATAGCCCAAGCTAGAGGTTTACGTTTGATAGTTGGCATAGCAGTAGAAAATAAAGTTTTTGGTAAGGATTTAGAATGTAAGAATTCAGGAGTCAGGAGCGGAGCCGGAGACGCTCCGCCTCCGGTCAGGAGTCAGAATAGTTATTATACAAAGAATAGAGGTTAGTCATATTTGTCCAAAATCATTTAGCTTGATTCTCCAATTCTCTCTTATTCTGAATTCTGGATTCTGGATTCTGAATCCTTACTTTAGAATGAACAAAAGTTATAGCAATTAAAATGATGGTTTTACAAAGTATTGAGTGTCTAAATTCCTGATTTTGCAAGCATTCGGGCTTCTGGCTTCTGGCTTCTGAATTCTTACAGTTGTTGATCAAAAAATAATAGTAAATTTGTTTTAAAGATTTGGTTATCAGTAATCAGCTAAAAAGCTTTATTTTGCTGGTGGAAATTCCTCAACCTTATTCCTCATTCATTTTACTTTTTTAATTTTTAATTTTTAATTTTTAATTGCTTATTTGTAGATATGCACCCAGGAGAGCTAACCCAAGTAAAAATCTTTAGAACCAGGTTTGTTTATTTACAAAATAAGTATTAACGAAATCCTCATGATTTTTGTTTAAGTAAATCATGCCTTCTATTAAACCGATAAATTGCATAATGATTAATGCAAAACCATAGGTTAGATAACCTCCCAGTAGAGAAATTATGAGCATGATAAAGCCTTCTGGAAAGTAACCCAGAACAAATTTATGTACTCCAAAGCCTCCGAATATAATACCACAGTAACCGGCTAAAAGTTGTTTAGTTGCGTGAGAGGGATTGAGATTTGCCATAGCAAGTACCACTCCTTGATGTGTGAGGTGTAAACGAGAGTTTTTATTGTTAAGAAAAAAGTGGATATATTGGCTGATGGTAAAAGCACTCTCTTCAATCAATAGTCGAAAATAATACCAATTCAAAATTCAAAATTCAAAATTCAAAATTAAGAAACTAAGATTTAATTGCGGTTTCAGGACTTGAATCTGTTGTGAAATTTTGGAGAACTGGTATAGGACTATTTCTGTATCAAGCGAAGCGGAAATTAGAAGGTCTGGAAAAAATTTAAATATAGACCTTCTCTATAGTTGTTAATAAGTTTGGCTAAAAATTAGCTTTATTTCTCTAAATCTCAGAGAATTAAAGCCGTAAATTAGCCAAAAATTGCCGGATAATATTTCTTTTTACAAGTCTATAAAGATGATGTCAGGACTGTTTTAAACTACCTACTATCATCAGCACACAATTGGTAAACTTGGTATTTTAAAAGTTATTCAAGATTTGGTGATTTATGAAACAGTTTGATTAGAGTTGTTGTTCCTATTGGTCAGGTTATAACACTTGGCTAAAAAATTACAGCAGATTTCAGGTAAATGAGGTACAAACTTTAGGAACAAAACCTTATGCTAAGAGACTTTTCACTCTGTTCCCTGTTCCCTGTTCCCTGTTCCCTGTTCCCTGCTGTATGTTTTCAAAGCTGATAATTTGTCTTTCTATCAGCTTGATATAGACAGATGTAAGCAAATATTGAGTTTCTTAGCAACCGTAGAGTAATACTATTAATTATTACTCGTTCCTAAGAGGAATAGACTCAGTAATGTACCACTATTCCAAAGGCTATGGAGAAGCATAGGAGCAAGAAGATTGCGCGATCGCGTGTAAACTGTTCCTAAGACCATCCCTAAAGCTGTCAGAGGAATAATTTCTGATAAACTGAGGTGAGCAGCAGCAAATAACAAACTACTAGCGAAAATTGCTCCCCCTACGGATAGGTAACGGGTGAGGGAAGGGAGTAAAAAGCCCCTAAATAATAATTCCTCAAATAATGGCGCTGCGATCGCAGCTGTAAAGAAAAATATTCCTAAAGCAATACTATCTTTGCTTTCCAGTGCCAATTGTAAGAGAGGGTTACTACCCCCCTGTCCCTGCCAAAGTTTTTGATTAACCAAAGAGACGATAATCACGATTGGTAAAGCAGTACAATAACCACCTACACCCCACCAAAACCATTTACCGCGCAAACTCAAACGAAACCAACCTTCGGGAAGTGGGAAAAACCGCTTAATAGAAACATACAGCACTGACAGCGCACCCGCAGCTACCAGCAAGTATGTTACTAAAATATAAAAAGCTTCAAACCGGATATTGCTGCTAGAATGCTTAATTGGCAACAGGGCTAAAATTTCCGGGACTAGCAACTGTCCCATAAAGAAAAACCCCAACACAAACACCTGTAAAATCGTTTCCCCATCCCAAGGAGTTGACCAAGTTCGGTCAGCATTTTGCGCTAATAAAGCTTCTTTTCCCTTCACCAAACGTTGACCAAGTAAAAATACTAGCAACAGTAAACCGACAAAAGCTGTGAACGTGGGGACTGTACCAATAATTACGAATTTTAATAAAGCCTCTGCTGCTGCTTCTTGCTGTGCTGCTTGTATTCCTAACACAGCATCTTGACGCTGTTGTAACTGGTAAAGTTGAATTAAAGCAGTAGAGCGAAACCAACCTTCTAAATTATTTTGGATCAGTTTTTGGGCATTAGGTAACAAACGGGGTGGACTACTCCACAAACCGCTTAAAACACGAGCAGTTTCAATTAAATCTGGGTTAGGTGTCGAGTTAGAAATTTTCTCTAATTTCTCCCAAGTTTGCAAAGCTTGGTCTGTCTGACCTTGTTTAGCTTGTAAAATTCCTAAACGTAAATCTAATTTACTTAATAGTTTCTGCTGCTGCGTAACAGTCTGCTGTAATTGTTTCTGCTGGTCTAGTTTAGATACCTTAGTCTCAATGGGGTCTGATGGTAAGGGTTTAGGGGGTGTAACAGCAGTAATATCTTGAGAGCGGAGTTTTCCTAACTCTTGTTTCGCTTTATCAAGACTTGTTTTAACACTTATAAACGCTTTATTGTACTGCTCAGTAGCATCCTGAAGGGGATTTTCACCTAAAATGCTTTTACGAATAGCAGCGACATTTTCCCCGTCCTGATCTTCCGGTTGCCAAGCTAAAGCCTGTAAAACTATATTTGTTTGATATAGTTCCAGATTATTTTGGAATTGAGGCTTTTGCCAGCTGACAAATAGAGAAAAAGCCGACGACAGAACTACTACAGGTGTCAGCACGAACAGTAAAAGAAACCGCTTCAGTGTCATCTATCCCCCTTGTACAGAGCAGTGGAGAGTGTACCCCCTTGGCAATTATCGCAAAGAAAAGGCTGTAGTGTGGATAGAATTGCCAGAAGATTGGAGAGGAAGAGATGAAGAGGGGCGATCGCTCCTTGCTGTACCATATTAAATTACAATGTATTTTGACACGGACTTTCCTTGTACTAGGCTGTTGTTAGAGAGTCCCCATTTTTCCAAGTTAGTGATGAATCCAATTTACCTAATTCTGTAAAAGTTTTTGCAGCCTTTAAACACAGTTGTAAATCAACACAGACTTTCGCGGGATAATTTACTCCTTGTCCTCCAACAATTAATTTTTCTACTTCCTCAGATTTTGACAAATCAACTAAACTGTAAAAATAAAATTATCCAAAGTAGCAACTACAATATATTTACTAAAATTACCTCCTCCAATCATCATATAAGCTTCCTCATCATCACAACCCAATGTGACAAGAGTTTGATTTTTACCATTTAATTCTCTGATAGCTGACTCTATTTGATTCCAGTTAGGTTTTTTTATAAATTTTTCTTCTTTCTTATTACCAATCCAAATTTATAAAGTTAAATCAACAACAAACATCCTTAAATAATTACTTAGTAGGTTACATTTTTAAGGTTCATCCAGTGTTACTTCACAAACTGCTAACAATTCATCTAAACTGTCTGGAAAAGTTCCTCTTTCTACCATCTTAGTAAATACTTGGTAGCAATCATCCTTAGCACCCTCTTTTCTTAGAAAACCTAACCACAAAATTATAATTGCTTTCATTTGTGGGGTATTAAAAGCTCTAAAAAATAGGTGATACCGTTCAGGTAAACCCATTTTTTTAACTCTACCATAGCGTTTTAGAACACCTGTTAATGCAAAATGACTTACAAAAGTGTCAGCAGGAATCTTGGTTTGAATTGCTCTATTAATCGCTGTAAAAAGTTTCACTGTTGCATGAGTTTTAAATTCCATTTCTGGTAATTATTCTCGCAAAATAGCAACACGATCTAATAATTGTTGATATTGAGGATTAAATAGTTGAGGATGAAGGTAAACTTCCCAAGCATTACTAATAAATTTAGCCATCCTCTAACTCCACACCTTCAATCAATTTATTAGCAGCTTCCGCCATTTTGGTTGTATAAGGTTGTAATGTATTATTTTTTAATGCTTCTGTGAGTGCAAAATCAAGAAATAGCTTCATCAAAAGTGAATTTTCCATATCTTCATCATCAGCATCCGATTGAGGAATAATCCGTGTCAGAATGCTAGATAAAATTCCCAAGATTTTACCGATATTATTAATATAATATTCTGTTAAATCAATCTCTACCACTTGATTATTAAGTTTTAAAAACTTCCAGTTCGTTCCAGTGGTGACTGTTCCGTAAATTGTTTCAATATTATTTCCTTCCCGTTCATTAAATAATTGAGCGGCTACCATTTCCGCAACACATTGTCCTAAACCTGCATTAAGATTCTCTTTTTTTGCTTCTACAATAGTCACAATAGGAGCATTAACAATTAATAATTCTGGAGAAAGGCTAATAATAAAATCACAATTACCATTTAAGCCTTTTGTCGCATCTACTGTAAAATCTATTCCTGAAAATAGGCTAATTTGATTGTTTAATAGTTTTCTAACAGCAATTAAAATAGGTGCTATAATCATCTCAGAGCGAGATTTTTCTGTATTACTTGCTAAAGCTAAGGGAAGATTTTCTTTTAATATTTCTGTTAATAAAACTGGACTTTCTAATTCTGGAATATTTGCGAATATGTCTATTTTGTCAGAAATGGTTAAACCAAAGCTTTTTCTAACTCTATCAAGAGTAAAATCACTATATGACATTTGAATTACTCCTATCAATTTTAGATATGTAGAGACTGGAAGAAACTGTACTATGATTAATCAATGCTGTTTATTGTTGATTATAAAATTGTATCAAAGCCGCTAAAATTATATCTATTCCTGATATTATAGTTGCAATACCAAAACCAACTACTGCCCATTTTAAACTTTTGCTTTTGTGGGATCTAATAAAATCGAATTTTTCTAGATTTTTATCCCAAACATTAATTATAGATAATCTATAAGTTTCTTCTGTAATTGTGAGGCACTTTTCTATTAATTCACGAGGTCGTACAATTTCTCCTCCGCTTTTAGGAAAAAATGCAAGTAAGCAGATGATTATAGATATTATTAATAAAATGCAGCTAATAATTTTTAAAGTTATACAAGAATAACAACTAAGACAAACACCTAAAATTTTGACATTAATCTTTAAAGATTGATCAGGTAGTCCAGATGAGAAACGTATTAGAACAGCATTAAACCCTATAACTGCACTTAACTTGGTGTTTAAAGCATCAATATCTGCCTGAACTGATTTGAGAGCTTGCTCGGCATATTCATAAATTAATGCTATATTTGATTCATCTTGATTATTATTTGTAGGTGATTCCATGTCTAATGAGCAACAAAGTCAAAGTTCAGATAATCAAACTTCCAGCACAGGAAATTCACAACCACGAAATGAAAAAAAGCCATCCGAACCAAACAAACGTATAATAACATTCAAGGATGTTATCAAGGGCATGAATAAAGGTCTTAATTGGTTCTAAAATTGGCTTTTTTGACCCCTAACCTTTGCTAAACAAAAATCTCTGTCTATCACATAACTCATTTTGACAATTATTTTTATATGAAAGGTGGGTATTTCCCACCCTAAATTTACTCATCAAACACACTAGCAAAGAAATCAAGAGTTTCTTTCAACGCTTTGATAAAAATATCAATTTCTTCGCGGGTGTTGTAGAAATATAAACTTGCTCTGGCAGTACCGGGTAAACCTAAATAACGGTGTAAAGGTTGTGTACAATGATGTCCTGAACGGATTGCTACACCTTCTTGATCTAATAATGTAGATAAGTCGTTAGGATGTACTTCTTGTGTGGTAAATGCGGCTAATGCTGCTCTACCTTCACCATTAGCATTAGGTTTGGGACCGTAGATTCTTACTTGGGGAATTTGTTGTAATTGTTGGAATAAATAAGCTGTTAATTCTGCTTCATAAGCATGGATTTTGTCCATACCTATATTAGTAAGATAATCTATTGCTGCACCTAATGCGATCGCTTCTCCAATAGCAGGTGTACCAGCTTCAAATTTATGGGGTAATTCTGCATAGGTGGAATGGTCTAAGTATACCTCAGCAATCATCTCACCACCACCTAAAAATGGTGGCATTGCTTCCAACAATTCCAACTTACCATACAAAAAGCCGATGCCGGTGGTAGCACACATTTTATGTCCAGATGCTACCAACCAATCACAATCAATCTGTTGGACATCGACAGGCATATGGGGGACGCTTTGACAAGCATCAACTAAGAATTTCGCACCGTATCTGTGAGTAATTCTGGCAATTTCTTCTACGGGGTTAATGCAACCCAATGTATTAGAAACATGCACGATTGAAACCAGTTTCGTTTTGTCAGAAATCAGTTGTTTAAACTGTTCTAAATCAAAACTTTCTTCGGGTGTCAGTTCTACAAATTTTAGCACTGCACCGGTTTTTTGAGCAACAAATTGCCAAGGAACAATATTGCTGTGATGTTCCATTACTGAGAGAATTATTTCATCTCCCGGTTGTAAATTGTTCATTCCCCAGCTATAAGCTACTAAGTTTATAGCTTCACTAGCATTGCGGGTGTAAACAATTTCTTGACGCGATTTAGCATTAATGAATTGAGCAATTTTATCTCTTGCTGCTTCATAAGCGTCGGTGGCTTTGGTACTTAAAGCATGAGCGCCACGATGGACATTAGAGTTATATTGTTCGTAATAATCACGGAGAGTATTTAAAACATATAACGGCTTTTGTGATGTAGCAGCATTATCAAGATAAATTAAAGGTTTTCCATGAACTTCCTGTTTTAAAATGGGGAAGTCTGGACGAACTTGATCAGCTAAAGTTTTGGTAGAAGTAAAAGTCATTGGATTTATTAGTTTTAGTCATTACTGGAAGACTGGAGACTGTTGACGGTAGCAAGTAATTTCTGCTGTAAGGAAGGAATAGGTATTTGGTTAATAATTTCGGCTGCGAAAGCGTAAACTAATAGTTTTCTTGCGTCGTTTTCGTCAATACCGCGACTTTGCAAGTAGAAAATTTCATCATCTTCTAACTGACTAACTGTAGCACCGTGAGCGCATTTGACGTTATCCGCAGTAATTTCTAGTTGGGGTTTGGTATCAACCCGTGCTTTGGAAGATAAGAGTAAATTCCGATTTAATTGTGCAGCATCGGTTAGCTGTGCGGGTTTGGGAACAAAAACTTTACCGTTAAAGACAGCGTGAGCGCGATCGCCTATAATATTTTTGTGGATCTGCTGGCTAGTTCCGTGAGGATGGTTGAGAGCGATCGCACTGTGAGTATCTGCTAATTGATTTCCCCAAATTACTGATAAGCCATTAAGTGTAGTTTGGGTTTGTTCTCCAGTCTGTAAAATCTCTAAATTATGGCGCGATAATTTTGTGCCAATTGTCACAGCATTACCGATATAACGGCTATCTCTGGCTTGTGTTACCGCAGTTTTACCAATGTGGAAAGCATTTGCACTTTCTCTAGTAATTCTATTATGGCTAACTTGAGAATTTTCCTCTAGCCAGATTTCCGTAACTCCATTGGTAAAATACACACCATCAGTTGAAGTGCTAAGATATTCTTCAACTAAAGTTACTTGCGAGTTAACTTCTGCAACTACTAAACAACGGGGTTGAGAAATTATTGCTGTGTCATTAACACTAGCAACAAATAGTAAATGAATGGGTTTTTCTACAACCACATTCTTACTCACCCAAACCACTGCAAAATCGTTTAAACCAGCAGTATTCAACGCGGTGAATACTTCTTGTGTTCCTTCAGTTTGCGCTAGATAATTTTTTGTCCTTTCCGCGTAACTTTCAGGTAAACTAGCAAAATTACCAACAAATAAACCTACGGGTAAATCAGAAATTGCAGATAATTCAGGTGCAAAAATTCCATTTACAAAAACTAACCGACTATTTTCAGCTTCCGGTAAAATCATCTCGTTTTGTAGAGACGTTCCATGGAACGTCTCTACATTTTCAAATTTTATCTTACGCAAGTCTGATAAATCGGTAAAACGCCATTCTTCTTCACGAGTATTTGGGATCACAGAATGACGTACCCAATTAGCTGCATTATCTTTTAATTCTTGTAACCAACCAGTTGATTTTGTTGCAGTTACCCGATTTAACAACTCAGTTAAATAGTTATCTCTATCTAACAAACTGGCTGTTACACTCAGAGAATTGCCATTAGGAATAGGACTTGGAGAAACTTGAATTGTCATTATACACCAACTCCTACAGCAGCTTGTTCTAATACCCAATCATAACCGCGAGATTCTAACTCTAGTGCTAACTCCTTACCACCGGTGTTAATAATTCTTCCTTGTGCCATAACGTGGACAAAATCAGGCACAATATAATCAAGTAGTCTTTGATAATGAGTAATCATAATTGTGGCATTTTCCGCATTGGTTAATTGATTAACTCCATGAGCCACAATTCGCAAAGCATCAATATCTAACCCAGAATCAGTTTCATCTAAAATCGCTAATTTTGGTTCTAGTAAAGCCATTTGCAAAATTTCATTGCGCTTTTTTTCACCACCAGAAAAACCCTCATTTACACTGCGGCTGAGGAAAGCTGGATTCATTTTGACAACTTCTAATTTTTCCTCAATTAAATCATCAAAATCAAAAGTGTCGATTTCTTCTAAACCTTGTGCTTTTCTCCGGGAATTGTAAGCCACTCGCAGAAAGTCTAAATTGCTGACACCGGGAATTTCTAGAGGATATTGAAACGCTAAAAATACACCTGCTCTGGCTCTATCTTCTGGTTCAATTTCCAAGAGATTTTGTCCTTGGAACAGGACTTCACCACCAGTCACGGTATAAGCCGGATGTCCTGACAATACTTTAGAAAAGGTACTTTTACCAGAACCATTTGGTCCCATGATCGCGTGAATTTCGCCATAACGAACTTCCAAATTTACACCTTTTAAAATTGGAGTTCCATCAATCTCAGCCGTCAAATCTTTCACTGACAGCACAATATCACTATTTTCGATAATCATTTCTTTTTCCTCTTCCCTTCTCGCTTTTCGCGCTTTTGCAGTTCATGAAAAAAGCTCAAACACCTACCCAACAATCAACAGCAGGTGTTTTTCTTCTTAACCAACACTACCTTCTAACTTCAGACTCAATAATTTATCAGCTTCTACTGCAAATTCCATTGGTAACTGATTAAATACATCTTTACAGAATCCGCTAATCATCATTGAGACAGCATCTTCAGCAGAAATACCCCGTTGAGAGAAGTAGAAAAGTTGGTCTTCCCCAATTTTAGAAGTAGAAGCTTCATGCTCTACTTTAGCAGTGTTATTCTGCACTTGAATATAAGGGAAAGTATTAGCGTGAGCATTATCCCCAATTAACATCGAGTCACATTGAGAATAATTTCTTGCACCTTTAGCCGTAGGATTAATTTTGACTAAACCCCGGTAACTGTTGCTAGATTTTCCAGCAGAAATGCCTTTAGAAATAATTGTGCTACGGGTGTTTTTGCCAATATGAATCATTTTAGTACCCGTGTCAGCTTGCTGCATATTATTAGTAAGAGCAACTGAGTAAAACTCACCCACGGAGTTATCGCCCACTAATACACAACTAGGATATTTCCAAGTAATAGCTGAACCAGTTTCTACTTGTGTCCAAGAAATTTTGGAGTTAACACCTTGACACAAACCACGCTTAGTTACAAAGTTGTAAATTCCGCCTTTACCATTGGCATCACCGGCGTACCAGTTTTGCACTGTAGAATATTTAATTTCGGCGTTATCTAAAGCAACTAATTCGACAACGGCGGCGTGTAATTGGTTGCTGTCATACATTGGTGCTGTGCATCCTTCCAAGTAGGAAACATAGCTACCTTCTTCAGCCACAATTAAAGTTCGCTCAAATTGTCCTGTGTCGCCAGAATTAATGCGGAAATATGTGGACAATTCCATCGGACATTTTACGCCTTTGGGAATGTACACAAAAGAACCATCGCTAAATACGGCAGAATTTAAAGCCGCAAAATAATTATCAGCAATGGGAACTACACTACCCAGATATTTTTTCACTAATTCTGGATGTTCTCTTAGTGCTTCCGAAATGGAACAGAAAATTACACCATCTTTAGCGAGTTTTTCTTTAAAAGTTGTAGCCACAGAAACACTATCAAAAATCGCGTCAACAGCTACGTTAGTGAGGCGTTTTTGTTCAGAGAGAGGAATACCCAGCTTTTCAAAAGTCTCTAATAAGGTGGGGTCAACTTCATCTAGGCTGTTGAGCTTTTCTTTCTTTTGTTTCGGAGCGGAGTAATAAATGATATCTTGATAATTAATTGGTGGATACTTGACACTAGGCCAAGTTGGTTCTGTCATTTTTTGCCACTGGCGAAAGGCACGGAGACGAAACTCAAGCATGAATTCCGGTTCGTCTTTCTTGGCGGAAATCAAGCGAATAATGTCTTCGTTTAGTCCACGCGGAATGGTGTCGGCTTCAATATCGGTAACAAAGCCGTACTTGTAGGGTTGGTTGACTAAGGTTGTGACAGTGGCACTCATTGGTAGTTCTCTAGTGTTCGATTTTAGCTTCTCTTTAAGGATAGGAGACGGGCTGAAGTGAGCCGATTTCCAATTGGTTGTACCGAGTGGTTACACGGCTGTTAGAATAGAAAGGAAGATTAAAACAACATCCCTGTTGTTTAACCTATCTTCATTTTACGCTAGATTAACAACAACAGTGTTGTTAAAGTTAAATTTTAAAGAAAAATTTTTGGGACTAAGATGGCGACTACCCAGCAGTCCTCAACCAAGCAGGAAATCCTTGAGTATTTGCTTAAGCACTCACAAGCAACAGCTTTAGAGTTAGCGGAAGTTTTAGCAGTGAGTCCCCAAGCGATTCGCCGTCATCTTAAGGATTTGGAAACCCAGGAGTTAGTTCTGTATTCCGTTTCCGAAGATATGACGATGGGACGGCCACAGCATATTTACTATTTAAGTAGAAGTGGACGCGATCGCCTACAATCAAATACAAGTGTTGGATATGGTGAATTTGCAGTTTCTTTGTTGGACACCTTAGCCCAAACTGTTGGTCATGACCAAGTAAAAACCATCTTACACAAACAATGGCAGCGCAAAGCCCAAGAATACCGGGAAAAAGTGGGTAATGGTTCTTTAAAAGAAAGGGTGGCGAATTTGGTCGAATTGAGAAAAGCTGAAGGGTTTATGGCTGAGTGTCACCCAGTAGAAGGTAATGGGGAGAAAGTGAACAAAGAACGCTTTATTATTACCGAACACAACTGCGCTATTTCCAACGTTGCTGAATCTTTTCCTAGCATCTGCGGTCATGAATTAGAGATGTTTGCGGCTGTGCTTCCAGATTGTCAAGTAGAACGTACCCACTGGATTATTAACGGTGAGCATCGCTGTGGTTATTTGGTACAAGCACAAGACTAGAGAGTTCAATCAATAAAACTTGTTAAACTTGTGCTAGGAATTAAAATGTAATATGCTTTACCACACATTTTGGGATCTCCTGTTTATGGACGTACTGCCGAACCAATCATCAACACAGTTTCTGACTTTGGAAGAATCATCTCAAGTAGATGCAGCTTTATTGTCTTCTCCAGAAAAGTTTTTAACTAGGCTGACAATTTCTTCATGGAGAATTTTGCAGCAGATTGCTAAAGATTATCAAATTCCCATTGAAGAATTAACCACACAACAAATCATTGCTTGGTTTGAAAAAGATGCAAAAATCAGGCGAGAACAGGGAGTAGAGGCTGCTTATCTGAAATGGTAACTCTGACTTATGATATATGCACAAACGGCGAGTTATTCTCAAATACAACTTCGCTATATTGGGGCTAGTAGGATTTTGGCTGATTGGTTGTAGTTCTCATCCTACTGAGACTAATTCCTTAACCCCAGCAGCAAAAACCATGAAATTGGTCAGTAGTGCTTTTGAAAATAATAGTTTAATTCCTCCCAAATATACCTGTGACGGAGAAGATTTTTCTCCGCCTCTGAGTTGGGATGAAGTTCCACCCCAAACCCAAAGTTTAGTATTAATTGTTGATGATCCAGATGCACCAATTAGAACATTTGTGCATTGGGTAATTTATGATCTTCCCCCTACTTCTCGCCAACTTCCAGAACAAATTCCTCAAGGAAAAACGATTAATAGTGGAGGGGTGCAGGGGAAAAATGATTTTGATAAATTAGGCTATGGTGGACCTTGTCCTCCCAGTGGTACACATCGTTATTTTTTCCACCTCTATGCCTTAGATAAAAAATTAAATTTACCATCTGGTGCTAGTAAATCCCAAATTTTGACAGCAATGGATGGACATGTTTTAGCTAAGGGAGAATTAATCGGTCGCTACCAACGCCAACGTTTAACCACCAAAAGAAGCTAAATAAAAAGCACTTGAAGAAGTGCTATAAATTAAATTAATTGGCATTGCTGATTTAATATATAAAAGTCATTTTTGTTGTGTTAAGATTTTGGTAGATTGGTAGAGATATTTCCTCGAAAATTGCCCCACAGGCTAGAAGCCTGGGGCTACCAGAACAAAGCCTGCCTACGCAGGCTAATTAATTGCATCTTCATCAATAAATTGCTTCATCAATGCTCATTGATTTAGTTCAATTTAATTGTGATGAAAGAATTCAGAAACATACAGCAGATTCCAGCTGAATGAGGTACAAATGTTAGGAACAAAGTCTGATGCTAAAAGACTTTCAACCCTGTTCCCTGTTCCCTGTTCCCTGGTGTAAATTGTTAAATTCTGAATTCTCACCAAGGTATCATATTGTCAAGTTTTGCTAAGTATTATAGTTATTAGTCCTGGCATTGCGAGCGCCCGCTACTGCTCCCATTAAGGCTGCGGCTAAACTTAAGAGAGAACCAAATACAAACCACCACAAAGTTCTCGAAGTAGCAGCAGCAAGCTGACGGGTTTGTGTAGCATCTAAGGCGGGTAATTCTTGTGGAATGGTAGTACTTTGTCCTTGGATTTGATTCATCACTCCGGCTGCATTGTTAGCAGCAATACCAAAAGCACCCCATACACCATTTGCTAATAGAAAAGAACTAATTGCTAGAGTTGTAGCCCAAAGAATTGCCCCGTTAAGAAGTGCTGTATTGCGATTCATGGGGCCGCAAGCACGAGTTGTTACCCAACCACCAAGAAATTGGGAACCTAATAAAGCTAAAGTTGACCAAAAACCAACATTACTAATAACTCTACCAGCGATGCTTCTGGGTGCTAGAGAGTCAGCAATTCTACCTGCACCGATCGCTCCAAACAAAGAACTCAAAATTAACTGAGTCGCTAAAGCCACTAGCACACCGGAAACTATCGGCCCCCAACGCACGCGATCGCGGTATTCACTGACTCTTGTTACTACTGCTGACTCTGGGGGAATAATTTCATCACCTACGCGATTTACGTATGACATAGCTTATTTTCTCCCTTGCTATAACAGCAAAGTTTTTCAGATAAATTTATGCTTATGTTTAAAATTAAATTGCTATTTATGGTTTTTATTCTCTATCACTGGAAAGAGTTAATCACTCTGTCTTTAGCTATAAGAATCTGCTTTGATTGTTGAACTTACTATAGCAATCTGATCTGAGTTGTGAACTAACTTGTGGATAAAAGGGAACGGGGAACAGGAAACTGTTAGAGTTTATAAATGATTTATGATTGCCATAGCATAGACAGTAAACTATTAATAGGAAATAGAAAAGAAGAGAGGTAGAGTTATACCAATTCAAAATTCAAAATAGCCTTCGGCAAGGCTTCGCCAACAAAATTCAAAATTAGGAAAGTAGGATTTTACAAGGTTTTGCTGGTTGACTTATGTTACTTTCTTTTCGTGAATTGGTATTATCGTGAGTTTTTTAAAAATTAAATAGAAATCCCATATCAGATAAAAAGCAAAATACAGAAGACGAAAGAAAATTAGGGAATAAAATTCTTTTGTCTTCAATTTAATAGGGCTAATTACTTAACTGATAAATTTATTTCTAGATTTATTTCTAGATTTATTTCTCAATTTTTTATATATTCACTAATTTCTATAGTACCTCTAAATTTAGGCTTAATAATTATCAATAAAGATGCCAGTATCAACGAATTTTTACAGCCGTACCAGTAGCAGTAATCAGCATTAATACTCCTGATTGATCAACGTTAATTGTTCCAGTTTCAATATCAATACCCACAACAGCATCAGCCCCTAAGCGTCTTGCCCGTTGTTCTAATTCTTCTAATGCTTTGCGTTGCCCTTGTTCAAACAAACTTTCATAACTGCCAGTACGTCCGCCAACAATATCACGAATACCCGCAAAAAAATCACGTAGGAAGTTACTACCGTAGACAACTTCTGCTGTGACAATACCTAAATATGACTGAATTACTGCCCCTTGAATAACATCAGTAGTAGTTAAAATCATAATTTGAGTTCCTTAACAGTAAGTATCCTGATTTTACCAAGGAAATGTTCTGGTGTTTAGCTTTTCTGTGAGCGATCGCCCCTGATTACGGGAACATCTTCCCTGTTAAGTTAATCTTATCTTACTCGGTCTAAAACATTCAACATTGGCTCTAGCAAAAGCTTGGCTGACAAGGCTTTTACCATTTTGTCAATTTGATAACTCTTGATCCAGGTGTCATTTTTTTATATTCTTACTAATTGCATCTACTGGTTCAGCACACACTGAAAATAAATCAGACCGAACATGAATATTCTGAAAACCTGAAAAAATACAGTTTGCAACTCAGAATATTTTTGTTTTAATGTACAAGCAAAAACTCTCCTCATATCACCACAAATTTAGTATGAATAAGCCCGCATCTTTGTTAGTGACTTTTTTATTATTAGGAAGTTTTATAGCTACACCTGTGGTAGCACAGGCTGAGGTCTTAGTAGCCCAAACCACAAACTCACAGTTAAAGCAGTTATTGGAAGAAGGACGACAACAAGTAGATGCTGGAGATTATAGCGGGGCGATCGCTACTTATCAACGGGCATCTGCACTAGATCCTAAAAACGCCAAAATTCATTCTGGTATTGGTTACTTATATGCACAACAAGGTCAATTCTCTCAAGCCTTAACTGCATATCGAAGAGCGATCGCTCTCAACCCAAATAATAGCGATTTTTATTATGCAGTCGGCTATATCAAAGGTAATTTAGGCGATACTAAGGGGGCTAAAGAAGCATATCGTCGCGCTATTCAACTCAATCGCGGTAATATCAATGCTTATTTGGGTTTAGGTGTCACCCAAGCCGCACTAGGAGACTATGAATCAGCTATGTGGGCTTATGAACAAGCTATCAACCTTGATCGTAATAATGCCCGCACCTATGAATTAATGGGTTCAATGTATAAACAGCGTCGGCAAATTAAACAAGCCAGCAACTTACTGCAAAAAGCCCGTGATTTATACCGTCGTGGTAATGATGTAGAAAGCGTCGATAGGGTTGAAGCCATCCTGCGAGAATTGGGGGGATGAAATCTTATACCAATTCAAAATTCAAAATCGCGAAGCGTTGCGAGGGTCGCGAAGCAATCTCAAAATTAAGAAAGCTAGATGTAATCTAAGTTTCAGGGTTGGAATCTGCTGCTAGATTTTGGAGAATTGGTATTACTACATCAACACTATTCATAGGGACACAGTAACCACTGTGTCTCTAGCTGTGCTTTACTTAACCGGGAAATCTCTTAAGTAAATCATCACCGGGGATAACAGTTGTGTAGAAGACGTAATCATTATTGGCTACAAAACGTTTGTCTTGTTTAATCAGAGACATAAATTCTCTGTGTCCTTGTCTTGTACGTCCTACTAAACAGCCAGCACTAGCATTTTTAATATCATTTTTCGGTGCATCATAACCCCAGTGCTGATTAACAGCAAATAGACCAGTATCGGGTTTATCTCCAGTGCGTTTAAAATCTTTATTAAAATCTCGAAGAACTGTAATAGGTGCAACTTGTACTAACGCTTCATGCCGATCGGCATTGCCATGATATCCCACAGCCCAAGCTTTGTACTGTCCAAATTTAATTCTCGCTGCCCCTTTGGGATTCATAGGATTATAGGTGTAAAAGCTACCGGGTTCTGTGGTAGCTTGCCAATGATTAACAATTTTAGGTGTGCTGTTAGTAAACTCTATTACTACCCGTCGGTCATTAAACTCATTCGGGGTATCACTATTGAGAGTCCAATTTTCAGTCATGCCCTCAATGTAGATGATGTTATATTCTCTGGGGTTAGTGAAAATTTGATACCCTTCTGCCTGCATATATTTAATAATCCTGCTGGCAATGTCATTACCCAGCTTTAAGGGTGGTTTGGGTAAATCTTCAGGTTTAGTTTCAATCAGCTTTTCAGCAGTTACGGGGCCTAAAAATTCTATTTCTCCGGTTTTTGCTAATTGTTGAAATTCTTTGAGTGCGGCTGTGGAAATGGGGCCAAATTTGCCATCAGCAGGAGGATCTAATAAACCGAAGCCAATTAATAGGACTTGTATCTGACGTGTTAAATCTGTATCATCAGCGATCGCCTCATAACTCCATTTCTCTTTTTTACCCACAAAATCTTGTAGTTTCATATTGCACCTGACTTATTTCGGCTATTTTAATTACTAACAAGGCTGTAAAACTTGTTTATCCGTTGCAACTATATAAGCTGATTCAAGATTTTGTCAAATATTTCCTCAGTACAAGCTTTGTAGCAAGTATCTCAAGCTTAATCTTAATGATGCTGATAAAAAGCTGATTATTAGTTGCTGTATTAAGGTTTGAGAAATATACTTTTGAAGAAGTCAAATTAACATAAGATTTAACAGTATAAATACAGAAAATTAAGTTATTTTTTTATATAAAAGTTAAAATTTCTTAATAAAAAGTATGGTGATGGCGATCGCTTCATGATCAGAGACGTTGTAGGCAACGTCTCTACAAATCTACGTTAAAGTTGGGCAGAAGCGACTTTAGTGTGATAATTTTGTCTCATGGCATTCCAAGTGCTGGCAATAGGCATTCGCCAACCTGTGCCAAAAGCGCGATCGGTAATTTTTAATCCAGGGGGGGCTTGACGGCGTTTAAACTCCGCACGGGCTACCATTTGTAATACTCGGTCTACTACTGCTGGGTCATGACCTGCGGCAGTGATTTGTTCTACTGATTCGTGGTTGTGAATCAGACGTTGTAAGATATCGTCTAAGATGTCGTAGGGGGGAAGGGAATCTTGGTCAACTTGACCGGGTTTGAGTTCAGCACTTGGGGCTTTGGTCAGAATATTTTGGGGGATAGGTGCGGGTTTCTGGTTGGAGTTTAACCAGTGACATAGAGAATAGACGCGGGTTTTGGGAACATCAGCGATTACCGCTAAACCTCCGTTCATGTCACCGTAAAGGGTACAGTAACCAACTGCCATTTCCGACTTATTGCCAGTAGAGAGGAGGAGATAGCCAAACTTATTAGCGATCGCCATTAATAAATTACCCCGAATCCGCGATTGAATATTCTCCTCTGCAATACCAAATTCTGTCCCAGCAAATAAACCTGCTAAAGAGTGATCAAAACTTTGCATTAAATCGCCGATCGGTAAAATCTGCGTTTTGATGTCTAAATTTTGGGCTAACTCTAAAGCATCAGTCACAGAATGTTGGGAACTATAAGGAGAGGGCATAAGTACACCCAAAACATTTTCTTTTCCTAATGCTGCTGTAGCAATGGCTGCCACTAATGCCGAATCAACACCACCACTTAACCCCAATACTACTTTAGTAAACCGACACTTTTTCACATAATCTTGTACCCCTAAAACCAAGGCGTGCCAAATCTCTTCATCTGCTGAACCATACAGACGCGACACTGTATTTAATTGTAAATCTCGCTGAGTTGCGTCATAATTAACAATCACTAAATCAGGTTCAAAACCTTTAGCACGACAGACAATTTCTCCTTCCCGATTTAAAGCAAAACTGCGTCCATCAAAAATTAAATCATCATTTCCCCCGACCTGATTAGCATAGATAATTGGTTGTTGGAAATTTGCCGCACTGTGTTTTAACATTGCTTCTCGCAAATTTTGTTTGCTGACGGTGTAGGGAGAAGCCGATAAATTTACAATCAAATCTACACCTAAACTTGCTAAATCAGCAATGGGATTAACTGCATAAGTACGTTTCCCCCAAAACTCCTCATTATTCCATAAATCCTCACAAACAGTTACGCCAATATTCACATTATCTAAAGTGAAATAATTAGCCTGTAACCCTGGTTCAAAATAACGATTTTCATCAAATACATCGTAGGTGGGTAAAAGTCGCTTATGAAAAACTTGTTTAATCTTCCCTGCTTCCAATAAAGCAATGCTATTAAACAAAGGTTTGCCACCATGAACATTAGCTTGAGAATTAGGGGTAACAGTACCAACTAACACAGCCAAATTAGCAGGTAAATCTCTAGCTAGTTTTTGCAATGTTATACTCATTGCTTCTACAAAACTAGGATTTAATAATAAATCTCTAGGTGGATAACCACATAAAGAAAGTTCTGGTGTTAATAATAAACGTACACCTGCGGCAGATGCCTTGTGTGCTGCCTCTAGAATCTTTTGGGCATTTCCACACACATCACCAATCAGGGGATTAAGTTGAGCGATCGCAATTTTCATGTTATTGGGTATTGGGTATTGGGTATTGGGGAATAAAATAATTCTTTCTTGTCTTCTTCCCCTTATCTATTGATGTTTGATTAAATAAACACCAAAGGTTTATCCTTTAAAGGGGCAAAAGCTTCAGCATCAAACTTATATAAACTAGCTGGACGACCTGCACCCCGTGACACCTTAATGCCCGTATCTGATAAAAAACCCAACTTCAATAACCGCGCCCGAAAATTAGAATAATCTGAGAAATTTTCCCCTAGAACGGTAGTATATAACTGATACAAATCATTGAGGGTAAACATTTCTGGTAAAACTTCAAAAGCTACAGGACTATACTCTAATTTATTGCGTAGTCGCCTATGTCCATAAGCCAAAATTTCATTATGGTCAAAAGCTAATTGAGGCACTTGTTTAACCGGATACCAAGCAATCCCAGCAACACCATCGGCGATTAATTCTGCTTCTTCAAATCGCACCAAAGCAAAGTAACTTACTGACAGATAACGTACACCATAACTATCAGTTTGTTCTCTAGGGTCACGATTAGGCCCACCAAAAGTATACAACTGCTCCAAATAGAGATTATTGACTTTTATTTTCTCTGCCATAATGCGATAGGCAGCATCTTCCAAAGATTCTCCTTGTCTGACCAGAGTTCCTGGTAAACTCCAATAATTTAAAAATGGTTCTTGTTGTCGCATTACTAACAGAACTAACAGCCGATTTTGGGCAGTATCTACAGAAAAAATCACGTTATCAACACCGACTTTGAAATCAGCCAAAGGTTGTTGATGTACCGAATTGGTTATCTTTTTTTGATTGCGGGTTGGCATTCGTACAAATGCTGTTGATGAATATAGGCAACTACAGGGGGTGTCAGAGTGCCAGGATCTTTTTGTTGACGAAAGTTACTAGAGGAAACATCTAAACCGGTTAAAGAGGCGATCGCTATTTTTCCTCCTAGTCGCAGGACTATCTCTACACTAGACTCATCTATCGCATACCCTGGACGGGGAATTACTAGTAGTTGCACTTGTTGTAATAAATCTTCAATATGATACCAACGGGGTAGTTGATTCAATAAATCTGAACCAATCACCAAGGTATATTCCACCTCATTTCCCCATTTAGCTTTAGCTTTTTCCAGTGTTTCCAGCGTTCTCAAACTGCTTAATTCTTGTTCTAATTTAATATTCTGCCTTGGTGCTTCTATATCCGTAATTAGCAGTTGTAACATAGCCGCCCGATGCAGTAAGGGTGTTTGCTGAGATTTAAAAGGGTTATCTGCTGCCCAGACTGCTACCCAATCATAACGCTCGGATAACCATTTTAAAATTAGTAGATGCCCAGCAGTTGGAGGGTCGGCACTAGTACCAAATAAAGCGATCGTCTTCATTTTACTTTGTGTCCTTGCCAATGCGTTGCTTGGTTTGGTTAGTTAATGCCTGTAAATCTGGAGAAATTTCCACTGGAATAGATTGGGGTTGTTCTAAACGCCGGACTTGGGCTGGTAAACTGGCCACAGATGTAGCAGTACGCTGACGAATAGTAGCTAAAGTCTCTGGTGGTTGTACTTGCTTACCCTCTTGGACTACTAACTGTAATAAAGGTTGTTCTCCTTGGGGATGTTCCTGGGCTAATCCCAGCCTATCGGCTTGTATTTGACCATCTACCAAGCTGCGAAAAATTTGTTTTTTCCCTGGATAAGTAAATTTACCGCTAGACTGTTTCATCACAGGAATACCATCAATGTCCACCAGTTTATAGACTCCATTCACTGGAGAACCTGTCACTAATTTGGTTCCTATTCCATAACCATCTATTGTTGCACCGGCTGACTTTAACCGTTGTATTTCCCATTCGTCGATGTCACCACTGGCAAAAATTGTGATATCGGGCAGAAGCGATCGCACCTGTTGAGATAAACTAACTAAATCCCCAGAATCTAACCTCACCCCAGTTAATTGCATTTCCCCAGTTTTCACCTTCGCCGCTAACCTTTCCGCCGCAGCTACAGTATCATAAGTATCAATTAATAAAGGCGCACCAGGGAAATAGTGATGAAAAGCAGTAAAGGCTTGGTCTTCACTGCCCTCTAAAGCTGACAGTGCCATCACTAAGGCGTGTGCCATCGTACCACTAGGCTTTTGTCCTAGCTGTAGTGCTGCTAACACATTAGAAGTTGCATCTAAACCCCCTGCCAAAGCTGCCCTAGCCGCCCACAAGGAAGCTTGGGGACTAAAAGCCCTTCTTGTCCCAAATTCTAATAATGTCGCCTTTTCTCCAGCTATATCCCGTAATCTTGCCGCTTTGGTAGCAATTAAGGTTTGGTAATTAATCGTATTTAATAAATAAGTTTCTACTATTTGTCCTTGCCATAAAGGTGCTTCTATTCGCAATAATGGCTGATTAGCAAAGACCGCAGTTCCTTCTGGTACAGCCCACACATCACCAGTAAAACTACCCTCACTCAATAACTGCCAAAAGCGATCGGGTGCTTGGTTAAAAATCCCTGTGACCTGTAAAGCAGCAATTTGTGTAGGACTAAACCGGAATTTAGCTAAATATTCTATGGCTTGAGTTAAACCCATAGCAATTAAATAGCCAAATCCCTCTGGTAAGTGTCTAACAAATAATTCAAAACTCGATCGTTTTTGTTCTATCCCTTCACCTGTATAACAAGCTGCCATTGTCAACTGATACAAGTCAGTAAGTAAGCTGTAATCTTCAACACTAAGATTCAGTTCCGATTTTTGGTAGCCTTTTATTACATAGTCCACATCTACAGCAGTAGTCATTGACAAGCATCCTACTAAGAGAGCTTCCATATTTATGGTAAGACTTACCATAAATAAATGTCAACTCTTTGCCGTAAAACTAGAGAAATCAAGGTTTTATGAGTTTATATTAGGTGCTTTACTCTTTAACTTAATACTGGTTAATGGTTTTTACAGGTAAAACTTTGTTAGTTACTGGTAGCTACATTAGCCAGCACATAATAAAAATGTTACTATAGCAATCCGATTTGAGTTGTGAACTGACTCGTGGAGAGAAGGGAACAGGGAACGGGGAACAGGGAACAGTGAGCGTTCATAAATGATTTAGGATTGCTATATATCATGTTTTTATTTATTTAAACGCCATTAAGCAAAAAGTTACAATTATAAGCAATTTCCTAGCTTACTAATTTTTCTAATCTTGAAGGATTCAAAATTTAGTTCGTGAAACTTTGTCGTAGGCTATCCAGAATAGAGAGATGGATATTTAACGCTGATGGACGCAGATAAACGCTGATGGGTAGTAGATATCTTTGTAAATCATTCCTGAATTCTGACTCCTGAATTCTGACTCCTGAATTCTGACTCCTGACTCCTGAATTCTGAATTCTGAATTCTGACTCCTGAATTCTGACTCCTGAATTCTGACTCCTGAATTCTGACTCCTGAATTCTGACTCCCGAATTCTGGCGATATTTTGCTTTACATAACTTTATATTTACAATTATAATTAAATAATAGAGTGACTATTTTTTTAAATTGAAGTATTGCAAATATATCTAAAAGTTGATTGCGTGAATTTTCAATATATTGAGAATATGAGCTGACGGAGAAAATGGGAATTAGAGTGATAGATATCGCCCTAGAGGAAATAAACAAAGGAGTTTTAAATTATGGTTATCTCTAGAATTTTGGCCAGTATCACTCAATATATTTCTGAGGCT
>DATGXQ010000660.1:0-12753 GCA_035298905.1 Nostocaceae cyanobacterium
GGTGCATGGGAAGGTCCACCTATTTGTTCTGTGACATATTTGGGAGGAACTGTGGTAATGTGACGTTGTACCCATTCCTGTAAACGGTTTTTTGAGTCTACATTAGAACGAGTTTCCGTAATATTTGGACGGACAGATTCAAACAATGGTTCAACAATAGCACGTACCGCTTCTATATCACGATTTTTATCTAAATAATAAGCACCGACAACGGCTTCAAAAGTGCTACTGAGTAAGTTAGGATTTTGATAACCTCCATCTAAAATTGCACCTCTTCCTAACCGCATCCGCAAATCTAAACCGACTTCAATCGCAAATTTAGCTAATTGTTTTTCATCAACTAGCGCAGAACGACGACGGGTTAGTTCATCTTCTCCTTTATCAGGATAACGACGATAAAGATATTCACCACTTAAAAAGTTGAGAATAGCATCACCCAGAAATTCTAGTCTTTCATTATGTTCAGTTTCCATCGGACTTTCATTAACGAAGGAACGGTGTGTAAGTGCTTGTCGTAGCAATTTATCGCTATGGAAAATGAGAATTTTGTGCATTTCTATTGTTTTTTAGTCGAAAATGAATGAATTTAATCAATAAAAAACACAGTTCACAGTTTTTGATAAAAGCAGTTAGCTAACCTACTCAACTGTATTTATTTAGAACTTGATTAAACTCTTGTTTCTAATCTGTTAACAGCAATTCTTGATTTAGTCTTTTGATTTTACCTTCTCTCACAGCACAATCAACAAATTTACTGAAACTTTTGAAGGTTTTACCATCAGAAGCACGGATAGAAGAAACACCTTGATATTTGGAGGAAAGATTAAACATCAAATTGTTAATGTAACCTAGTCCTGTTCCTTTCCCTTGACTTAAGGCCGTTTTGATAGCTGTAGTTAAACAATCTACGGCTTCATTATAATTCATTTGCGATTCAATCAACTTTTGAACTTGTGTTGTTTTCTCAACTAGATAGGATAACTCATCAATAAAGTGAAAATTTTCATTACCAACTAAATGAGGCAGTCGAGAATTTGCACTATTTCTTTGAGCAAATATAATTACCTTTTTACCTATAGCCTGAAGAATGGAAATCAATCCTGCAAAATCCCAATCTCCCAAAACTAGGATAATTATATTAGGAGTTAATTTTGATTTAGGTGCAAATAATTTAACACAGTCAAACACTAGCTTTTGATCTAAACTATTCTTGATAGGATCAGGGACATCAATACATCGGAAATCGAGAAGTTGTAATTTATTTTTAGCAGTTATTTGGTTTTGATGTAGTGAGCTATAGTAGAGGCTTTTGTAAACTATATTTCCCTCATTATTAGCAAAATCTAGCAATAAATTAGCAAATTCTTGAATTTGGTAAACATTTTGAAGATCGCAAAAGATAGCGATAGAATTTTTTACCTGATTTGTTTGATTATTAGATGGTAGATGAGGAGTTTTCATAGCGATGTCCTAGTGTGATATTGTGAACAGGACAGCCTACATAAAATTACGAATCTTTTAACATTTCATTAAGGAATTGATACTCTAAAAGTATTTACCTCAATGCGAGCATGATTACTCACCAGTGCAACTAGTTATAGTCTGAGTAGCAGGACTCCCACATTACCTGTAACATTTCCTGTTATGTCTTCCGATGAAGATTTACCCTAAACTATTCGTGTTTTTTTATAACTCAGTTAGTGTAGTAACACTAGCTTAATGTGAATCTTCATCGCAAGAGATAACACGAAATGTCAAAGGTAAAATAGGAGTCCTGCTGCTGAGACAGCAACTTGTCATTACACCTTTTAAGTTAAGCTTTAGATTGCATTTATTAGGCTGTATAAATATAGACTTGCATATTTAATCAGACATGTCAAGAGATTAATTGATTAAAAGTTGTAAATTTTACTTTCTAGGGAGAAAAATCTTAGTTAAATCTAGGGATAAATCGGGGAAGCAAGGTAAGGCTATAACCTGAGTTGGTAAAACAATGCGCTTGGTGAGATATCCAAATTTACCTAGCTGAGTTGGGGAGGGGTTGCTGTAACATTCTAGGTAGTTATCTAATAGGTTAATTATCCAGTAGTCAGTAATTCCCGCTTGAGCGTAAAGAGGAAGTTTGACTTTTTGGTCATACTCTAGGGAATAGTCAGCGACTTCGATTAATAGCAAGACATCCGCAGGTGTGGGGTGGGATGATAAATAATTATCTTCACGGTTTTTGATGATGGCAAAATCTGGCTCTGGTTCGCTGTTGGGTGGTACGCTGATCGGTGCGTGTGTTTGTAAAGTGGCTTTATTACTTACCAGTGTAGGGAACTCCCGCATTAATTTCCGCAAACAAGTTGCGTGAGGTTTACTCTGGGGTGCTTTTTCCATGATTTCACCACTGATTAATTCTAGGCGATCGCTCTCCCGGAAAAAACCCAATTCAATCAACTGGTGGTATTCAGCTAATGAAAAGCGTTTAACTTGCATCATGTTCTATCTTGGTGAATACTAAAACAATTCAAAGGAACTTTCTTTCCTCCTGCCTTCTGCCTCCTGCCTCCTGCCTCTATACTAAATGTGCCATAAATTGATATGCTAGGAAGTGAGAGCTATTAAGGAAACAATGCCAGCGCCTACTATTACCCCAACAATTACAACCTTTCCTCTGACAGCAGTAGTCGGTCAAGAAGCGATTAAGTTAGCTTTGCTGTTAGTGGCTGTAGATCCGGGTTTGGGGGGTGTGGTAATTGCAGGTCGTCGCGGTACGGCTAAGTCGGTAATGGCGCGTGCTATCCATGCTTTACTACCACCCATCGAAGTTGTTAAGGATTCTATTAGCAATTGTGACCCTAATCACCCAGAGGAATGGGATGATTTACTGAGGGAAGCAGGGGAAAATATCGAAACTGAAGTTATCCCTTCACCATTTATACAAATTCCCCTTGGTGTAACAGAAGACCGACTTTTAGGTTCTGTAGATGTGGAACAGTCCGTAAAACAAGGTGATACAGTGTTTCAACCTGGTTTGTTGGCTACTGCTCACCGGGGTGTGTTATATGTAGATGAAATAAATTTATTAGATGACCAAATAAGTAACCAGTTATTAGCGGTTTTGTCTGAGGGACGAAACCAAATTGAACGGGAAGGAATAAGTTTTCAACATCCCTGTAAACCTCTGTTTATCGCTACTTACAACCCAGAGGAAGGACCACTCAGAGAACATTTATTAGATAGAATTGCGATCGCTCTTAGTGCGGACGGAGTTCTGGGTCTAGATCAAAGAGTACACGCAGTTGAGCAAGCGATCGCTTATTCTAAATCTCCCGCAGAATTTATTCAACAGTACAGCGAAGACATCGACGGACTGAAAACCCAAATTCTCTTAGCCAGAGAATGGTTAAAAGATGTCGTTATCACCACAGAACAAATCACTTATCTAGTTAATGAAGCTATTCGCGGTGGAGTCGAAGGACATCGGGCGGAAATTTTCGCGGTGCGGGTAGCTAAAGCCGCAGCAGCTTTAGACGGACGTAATACCGTTAATGCAGAAGACTTAAAACGCGCAGTAGAATTGGTGATTGTTCCTAGAACCACTATTGTGCAAACTCCCCCACCGGAACAACCACCCCCACCACCACCCCCACCACCAGAAAGTCAAGATAATTCAGAACAAGAAGAAGAACAAGAAGAAGAAAATCAAGAAGAACAACAGGAAGAACAAGAACAGCAAGAACCTCCCAGCATTCCTGAAGAGTTTATCTTTGATCCAGAAGGGGTAATTCTTGACCCGGAAGTGTTATATTTTGCACAAACCTCTACCAGACAAGGTAAATCAGGTAGCCGGAGTTTAATCTTCTCTGAAGACCGGGGACGCTACATTAAGCCGATGTTACCCAAAGGCAAAGTCAAACGGATTGCCGTAGATGCCACATTAAGAGCCGCCGCCCCGTATCAAAAAGCACGTCGAGCCAGACACCCAGAGAAGAAGGTGATTGTTGAACAGTCTGATATGCGGACTAAACGGTTAGTGCGGAAAGCCGGTGCTTTAGTGGTGTTTGTGGTTGACGCTTCTGGTTCAATGGCCTTAAACCGGATGCAGTCGGCTAAAGGCGCGGTAATGCAGTTATTAACAGAAGCTTACCAAAATCGTGACCAAGTATCTTTAATACCCTTCCGAGGAGAACAAGCGGAAGTATTATTACCTCCTACTCGTTCCATCGCTTTAGCGCGAAACCGCTTGGAAAGATTACCCTGTGGCGGTGGTTCACCCTTAGCACATGGTCTAACTCAAGCCGTGCGCGTAGGTATCAATGCTCAAATGGGCGGTGATATTGGTCAAGTTGTCATAGTAGCAATTACTGATGGACGGGGTAACATTCCTCTAGCTCGTTCCTTGGGTGAACCCATAGAACCCGGTGAAAAGCCAGATATTAAAGGGGAATTACTGGATATTGCCGGCAGAATTAGGGCATCTGGGATACAGCTTTTAGTAATTGATACGGAAAGCAAATTTGTGTCTACAGGTTTTGCTAAAGAACTGGCACAAACAGCAGGAGGTAAATATTATCACCTACCCAAAGCGACCGATAAAGCCATTGCTGCCATGACCAAAGGAGCGATCGCTGATATAAAATCGAGGTAGTCATTAGTCATGGGTCATTAGTCATTGCTGACTTGACCTTTGACCTTAATATCTTGTGGCTGATGGAAAATCAAGGTCGTGCAGCTTTTAGGAAATAACTACTCATTAAAAAAAGGTTAAAAAGCTAGTAAAACAAGCTTTCTTACCTTCTGCTTTTTGATTTCTGATTTCTTTGAGCAGTCATTGAATAGGGAACAGAAAACTTGGAATTTTTGAATTTGTAATTTTTAATTCCCTAAGATCCGGTGGCTACGGTTTGAGGTTGTAAATAGGAAATCAGTTCATGAATCCCTTTTTGTAAATACCTCGTGACAGTCATCGGACTAGTGCCAATTTTTTTAGCTGCGTCCTTGCGGGAAAATTCCTTTAAAAATACTAACTCCACTGCGACACGGGGCTTTTCATCTAACATACTAATTGCCCCATGCAGTTGTTGTCTTTCTTCTTCTTGTTGCTGGAGTGTGGTGGAACGAGGACAGGGAAGCACTTCACCAAGAGTTACTGAACAGTCAACGTAGTGAACTGCGGTAGCATCTAAACTCAGAGGGATACGGTTTTGTGCTGCTAGTTTGGTTTCTTGCCACTCCTGCAAGGAGATATGAAGCTTACTGGCAATTTCCGCATCTTTGGGAGGACGACCTAAAGACAAAGCCAGTTCCTTACGGATCTTTTGTCCTTCATTGTACAGTTCTTGCCAACGGCGGGGAATCTTTAATAGACTACTGCGATCGCGCAAAAAATGCAGCATCTCACCACGAATGTATGGCACTGCAAAAGAACTAAAAGCATATCCTTGACTGGGGTCAAAGCGTTCAATGGCCCGGATCAACCCAAAATAACCTATTTGCTCTAAATCTTCGTAAGGCTCATTACATTGATGGCTGAATTTATGAGCCATTTTTCTGACTAAACCCGTATGTAACTGTACCAGTTGATTACGAAGTTTAATAGAAGGACTTTGGTGGTATAAGTGTAACATCTCCATACCATCGGATTGCACAGAGGACTCACTTGCTGCCATATAAATTCCCTTTAGTAACTCCTTCTCCCAGAGAATGGAGTTGCATATACTCTCTTCAAAGCTGTCATTATTTTCCTTATTCATACCTGAATAAGCCATCGTCGTTTTACTGAACTTAAAAGAGGGATCAGTGAATAATTAAGTAATAACACGCAGCTTTTTTCACTCCCAAGTGTTGCAGGTTTTTTTAGTCTAACAAAAACAACTTAAATTTATCACGCCCTCTGATTTTGTAACAAGCATAAGAGATAATTGCGTAATAATGCTTAACCAATTGACCTTTATTTCTGATAAAGAGTAAAATGCTGTTTTTTTGCTATATTAAATCACGAATCAGCACAGTAATCTACCTTAAAAGATCAAGTTTAAAATTCGGTGAGGTTGCACGGAAATTACTGTAATAACACTGGACTAATCAGTAAACTAGCAAAATAATTCTTGGTTGCTACCCTTGCTGATTCAGAAATAATACTGGCTGTATGTAGTAAATATGACTAAAAAATTTAGGAGAAAAATCCGGTTTTGTGGCTAAAAATTTTGGAAAATTTAGTGCTACTCATGTAGTACGATGTATTTAACGAGAAGAAACTCAGCACTCCAGCTAAAATCTAAAATACACACAAAATTCAACACCTATCTCAAAAAGCCTTACAAGCTCTCAGTTTGAGCAATTACTATGGAAGTCTTAGAACTAAAACGCGAAATCGAATTGTTGTCTGGCCGCCTGGGTAAAACCCAGGACTATCTTTGACGTACCTGCACTAACAGCCAAAATTCAAGATTTAGAACAAATTTCTGCCCAGCCGGAATTTTGGGACAATCAATCCCAGGCACAAAAAACACTGCAAGAACTTAACGACCTCAAAGCCCACCTAGAGCAGTATTACCACTGGCAAGCTAGTCTAGAAGATACTAAAGCAGTAGTGGAATTATTAGAATTAGAAACCGATGAAGCATTATTGCAGGAAGCGGAATCTACTGTCACTAGGCTGAACCGAGACCTTGACCAATGGGAGTTACAACAGTTACTTTCTGGCCCCTACGATGATCAGGGAGCGGTACTGACAATCAATGCTGGTGCTGGTGGTACGGATGCTCAAGATTGGGCATTTATGCTGATGCGGATGTACACCCGTTGGGCTGAAGCACACGGCTATAAAGTGACTTTAGCAGAAGAATCAGAGGGAGACGAAGCAGGAATTAAATCAGCCACCCTAGAAATTACTGGCCGCTATGCCTATGGTTACTTACGTTCCGAAACCGGAACCCATAGATTAGTGAGAATTTCCCCCTTTAATGCCAACGGTAAGCGACAAACGAGCTTTGCTGGGGTGGAAGTGATGCCGCAGTTAGATAATTCTGTGCAACTAGAAATTCCCGAAAAGGATTTAGAAATTACTACCTCTAGGTCTGGGGGTAAAGGTGGGCAGAATGTCAACAAGGTAGAAACAGCCGTCCGTGTAGTACATTTACCTACTGGAATTGCGGTCAGGTGTACAGAAGAGCGATCGCAGCTGCAAAATAAAGAAAAAGCCCTAGCCCGTCTCAAAGCCAAGCTGTTAGTCATTGCCCAAGAACAACGCGCCAAAGAAATTGCAGAAATTCGCGGCGATATGGTAGAGGCTTCTTGGGGTAATCAAATTCGTAACTATGTTTTTCACCCCTATCAAATGGTGAAAGATTTACGTACAAATTCGGAGACAACAGCCATCACTGATGTGATGAATGGTGAACTAGATATGTTTATTCAAGCATATCTCCGTCAAGAAAACCAATTGGTAGATAATGCTGCTGGTTAATCGGCATTATTAAACAATTAAACTTACTAGGTAATAGTTTAGTCTATTACCTGTTTCTTTATACACCCTAGCTTGTCAGTAAGGCAAAGGGGTAGAAGAGACACGGGGACGCGGTGATACCAATTCAAAATTCAAAATTCAAAATTCAAAATTGGGAAAGTATGATTTTACAAGGTTTTGCTGGTTTACTTATGTTACTTTCTTTTCGTGAATTGGTATGACGCGGAGACGCGGGGACGCGGTGACTTGGTGACGCGGGGACACGGGGACGCGGTGACTCGGTGACGCAGGTACAAAACAATTTATTCTCCCCTATCCCCTCTCCCTGTCTCCCCTCCCCGTGTCTCCCCTCTCCCCTCTCCCCCTCACCTCTCTCATCCTCCTCATTTACACAAATTGGCAATCTTTACTTCAGCAACCTGTTAAAGTGTTAGAAGAGAATGTAATGTAAACATTTATTTATGAGCGACTCTCCTTCCACAGAACCACAACCTAGCTACGTCAAACTAGCAATGCGAAACATGGTGAGAAAGGGTGGTACTTCTCTCAAACATTTTGCCCTCACCATCATAGGGCTGTTAGCAGTCCTGGTCGGTCTGGCTTATCTTACCCGTTAAGTGAGGAGATTTCGTGCCTGGGCAATTAGAGTTATACGTAGACAATAGTTTTATTGAGTCTTCCCCAACAGCTACACCAACAGCTACAAATATGGGGGAAACTCAATTACCGCTTCCTGATCAAACTTGGGAAAATTGGTTTCAACAATGGTTAGAAATTCTGAGTTCTGATCTTCCTACCGCCCCAAGTTACGAAATAACATTGCGCTTGACCAATGATACAGAAATTCAAGCACTGAATGTTCAATATCGCCAACAAGATAAACCTACAGATGTTTTAGCTTTTGCTGCACTGGAGGCAGATTTGCCACAAAATGAAGAAATGTTGGCTAGTTTACCTTTATATTTAGGTGATATAATTGTATCTATAGATACAGCTAAACGCCAAGCTGACCAACAAGGACATAGTTTGTTGACTGAGTTAGCATGGTTAACAGCTCACGGGTTATTGCATCTATTAGGTTGGGATCACCCGGACGAAGCAAGTTTGGTGAAAATGTTAGAACAACAAGTGATACTACTTAAATCTATAGGTATAAGTATAGATTTAGAATAGGATCTGTGAGTTTTGCTTATTCTTTAAATAATACTAGCTCATAAGAATTGCCATTAAAGTGATTAGTTACTCTGGGCATTCTGCCATCGCACCCTTAGAATCAGCGAATACTCCCACCTTCTCACCAGCGTCTTTATATTTTTTAGCTTATGTCCCAAAAAGTTTCCCCTCCACCAACGCAAAACCACCGCGCACCAACAACTCTTGTGACCAAGGAAAGAGAGTATGCTTGGCAGGTTGCTGCTAACTTATTTGTAAGTTTTAAGTATGCTTGGGCAGGAATCAGATATGGATTTCAAACCCAGCGCAATTTTCGCCTTCATGTGAGTGTCTGTGCTTTAGCTATTGGTCTAAGTATTTTTTTACAGCTTAGACCCGTAGAAATAGCCATAATTGCTATTACAAGTGGTTTAGTTTTAACTTTAGAGTTGGTCAATACAGCGATCGAATCGATTGTAGATTTAACAGTAAAGCAAACTTACCACGATTTAGCCAAAATTGCTAAAGACTGTGCGGCTGGTGCTGTACTTGTATCTGCTTTAGTCTCTTTGGTAGTAGCATCTGTATTGTTACTCCCACCTCTGGTTACTTTAATTTTGTCAGCTTTTTAAGTTAGGGTATAAAGCAGGGGTGGATACCTTAAACCGCCCCTACAGACCCTACAGAAATTTATTCTTTTTTCTATACCAAGCCTACACCCTGAATTTTCTTACCCAAGGGTACATTCTGACTCCTCACAGTGAAAATAGTCAGAAAAGGTTGGATAAGTGATTTATTTTGATTTTTGAATTGTGAATTGTGAATTTTGTATTGCCATGATTACTGTCATTGATAATTACGATAGCTTTACATATAACTTAGTGCAGTATTTGGGAGAATTAGCAACAGATTTCCCAGTTGCTGCCGACCTCCAAGTTTTCCGTAATGATAAAATCACCCTCGAAGAAATTCAAGCATTAAAACCAGATGCAGTGGTTATTTCCCCCGGTCCCGGTCGTCCAGAAGATGCAGGAATTTCCTTAGATATAATTTCTCAATTAGGAGCTAATTTACCAATTTTGGGTGTTTGTTTAGGACATCAAAGTATTGGTCAAGCATTCGGTGGTAAAATCGTTTCTGCTCCAGAACTGATGCATGGTAAAACTTCTCCAGTGTCTCACACTGGGACGGGTGTGTTTCAAGGATTAGAAAGTCCTTTTACTGCCACCAGATATCATAGTTTGGTGATTGAGAAAGAAACTTGCCCAGAAGTGTTAGAAATTACTGCTTGGCTGGAAGAAGATGGGATGATTATGGGAGTGAGACACCGGAACTATCCACACATTCAAGGAGTCCAATTTCATCCAGAAAGTGTGCTAACCACTTCGGGTAAGCAGCTATTGAGAAATTTTCTGGAAGATTTATAGGCGGGTGTTGATGAAACGACGAGAGTTAATGGGCTATGCTGGGGCGGGACTGGTAACGACTTTAGCTACTAATTTCGCCTTGAATTTTCCAGCTCAAGCCCAGTCTAGCGGTGTATCAGTGCAATGGCTAGGTCATACCTGCTTTTTGTTTACTGGTGGGGGTGTAAAAATTTTAGTTAATCCATTTCGGAAGATTGGCTGTACTGCTGGGTATCGTCCACCCCAAGTAGTAGCAGATTTAGTGCTGTATAGTAGCATACTACTAGATGAGGGTGGGGTAGAAGGATTACCAGGAAATCCTAAGTTAGTCAATCAACCGGGAGTTTACGAATTTAAAGGGATAAAATTAGAAGGAATTGCCGTGGATCACGATCGCAAAGGTGGTCGGCGCTTTGGGAAAAATACTGTTTGGAAGTGGCAGCAAGGGGGAGTTAATATCTTACACTTAGGCGGTGCAGCAGCACCTGTGACGATCGAACAAAAAATTTTAATGGGTCGTCCTGATTTGGCTTTAATTCCCGTAGGTGGCAGCGAAAAAGCTTATAATGCCCAAGAAGCCAAGCAAGCTATTAGTGTTTTGAATCCTAAGTTGGTGATTCCCACCCATTACCGTACTCAAGCGGCTGATAGTTCTAATTGTGAGATTACACCTCTAGATGATTTTCTGAAGCTGGTAGAGGGTACACCAGTCCGTCGCAGTAATAGTGATGCGATCGCTATTAAATCAAATAGCTTACCAGAAAATACAGAAATCCAGGTTTTGAGTTATAAGTTTTAGTTTGGTTTAGTTTGGCAATGTGGCCAATAGATTTGTAGAAAAATTTGTAGAGACGTTCCATGGAACGTCTCTACGTTTAAGACTAACCGGTGTACCATTCTGGGGTTAACTGATCCTGGGTAGCAATGGGGGTTTCAGTGGCTTTTGTTCCATCTGTACCATCCATTGTCCAAATAGTATCAAGACCAGTTACTTGATCACGCCAGTAAATATCTGATCTACCATCACCGTTGAAGTCACCAACAGATAGAGTTAAAGAAGTGCTGTTGCTAGGTAAGAAAGCCTCAGCACTGACAGATGTACCATCCATTAACCAAGCGGTGTTCTCACCAGTAGTTTGATTCCGCCAGAAGATATCAGTTTTACCATCACCGTTAAAGTCAGCAATGGTGGCCTTCCAGTCGGAACTAAGGGTATTTAAACTACCTTCAGTCACAAACACACCATTCATTGTCCAAATTTTGTTTTCACCAGTTTCGGTGTTACGCCAGAGGACATCTGTTCTGAAGTCGCCGTTAAAATCGCCAAGGGTGTAACCCCAAGTAGTATCTTGGGATTGTAGGTTATATTTGTTGGCTTGGCTACCATCCATAAACCAAATACTATTTTCGCCGGTGGTGCTGCTGCGCCAGAAAATATCACTCTTACCATTACCATCAAAATCTACAATGGTAGGAGTTAAAGAGACATCAGTATTATCTAAGACAGTTGCGCTGATCACCGAAGTTCCGTCCATTTGCCAAATTGCATTTTGACCGGTTTGGGCATTATGCCAGAAAATATCGGTTTTGCGATCGCCATTAAAATCGCCAATACTAGGTGTCCAGTTGGGATCAACCCGGTCTAACAGTACTGTGTTAGCGATTCTTGTCCCTTCCATTAATACAATCACGTTTTCACCGGTTTGCTGATTCCGCAACAAGAAGTCTGTTTTGTTATCACTGTTGAAATCAGCAATTTTGTAACTCCAACTAGTTAAATCAAATTGACCCAAAGAACTCTGTTCTTGAACCTGAGTCCCATTCATTAACCTCACTACGATTTCACCAGTTTGGGTATTTACCCACAATTTATCTACTTTACCATCACCGTTAAAATCAGGAACGAGTGCTGCACTGGTGAGGTAAGGATTGGGGTTAGGATTTACTGATCCTATTGGAAAGCTAACTAATGGATTGAGGTCAATTAGTGGGAAAAGACTATCAATTGTGGATGAAGAACTGCTGCTTGTAGGAAAAGAATCAGAACTTAAACTATTAAGTGAAGTTGTCAAAGCTTGTGATTTGGCAAATGATTCTGCTCCCCAAGCATTAGTATTTATATCTAAGCCGGAGGTGCTAGTTCTAATATTGTTAATCATGGCGTGTTTTAACAGTAGCTATCTTAAGATTTTTATGTGTTTTATATGAAGATTCTGTAAATAAATAACATTTGCTGCAAATTATTTTGCTAATTGTTATTCTTTGTAGATAATGAACTGGGTTTAATAAAAATAGCAAAAATGCTTTAATTTTCGTCAAAACAAATGCTCAAGATTTACATTTTATTTATCTTTGTTAAGCTTTGAACATATAATTTTGTTTCTTTGACAATTCTCATCAACAGTTCAGAATTGACGGAAATATAGCATTCGTATTTGATTTATGAATATTGCCAGACCTAGATCCCCGACTTCTCTGAGAAGTCGGGGATATTATTGTTCACTACTAATTGATTGGCAACTTTTTTAACATGATCATAAATATGATTAATCGGCATCAGAATCCAAGAACCAGAATTCAGAATCAATACCAGATTTACCTGCTTAAATCCTGAATCCTGCCTCTCTCCAGTGAGATTTAAAAACTGGAAGTGCAACAAAATATTCGCTAAAATGACACACAGCAGGGAACAGGGAACAGGGAACAGAGTTGAAAGTCTATTAGCATAAGGCTTTTTTC
>DATGXQ010000661.1:0-3906 GCA_035298905.1 Nostocaceae cyanobacterium
TGTCTTTCTTTCTCCGCGTCCCCGCGTCCCCGCGTCTCCGTGTCTCTTTCCTACCCCAAACAATCCTTCAAGGCATAAATTACCTTTTCTTGCTGTTCCTGTGTCAATTCTGGATACATGGGTAAAGATAACACCTCATGACAGGCTTGCTCAGAGATTGGTAACTGTCCGGGTTGATAGCCTAAATTTTCATAAACTGGTTGCAAATGTAAGGGACGGGGATAATAAATCATCGAACCAATACCTTTTTCTTGTATTTGATTTCGCACCCAATCCCGATATTGAGCAGTTGCCCCATTTCTCCCTTCTCCAGAAATCCGAATGGTGTATTGGTTCCACACACCTACACCACCTGGTAACTCTTGAGGTGCGATAATACCAGGAACTTGGTCGAGAAATTGAGAGTAATAAGCAGCTATTTGACGGCGTTTTTTGTTCCAAGTATCCAAATAACGCAACTTAATTTGTAAAATCACTGCTTGGATGGCATCTAGACGGCTATTAATGCCAATTTCTTCATGAATGTATCTAACTTTGCTGCCATGCTCCCGAATAATACGCATTTTAGCAGCGATCGCCCCGTCATTGGTAGTAATGGCCCCACCATCTCCACAACCGCCTAAATTCTTAGTGGGATAAAAACTAAAACAACCAATATGTCCAATACTGCCGACTTTTTTGCCTTGCCAACTTGCACCGGTGGCTTGAGCGCAATCTTCAATTACTGCTAAATTATGAGCTTGAGCGATCGCCATCAGTTCCGTCATATCCACAGGTTGACCAAACAAATGGACTGGTATGATGGCTTTAGTTTTGGGTGTAATAGCTGCTGCTACTTGTTCCACGTCTAGATTAAAAGTAGTAGCATCAATATCAATAAATACTGGCTTTGCACCCACAGCACTGATGACTTCAGTTGTAGCGATAAAAGTAAACGGTGTGGTAATAACTTCATCACCTGCACCAATATCCAAGGCGCGTAACGCTAAATATAGAGCATCAGTACCAGAATTACAAGCTACACACTCACTTACACCATGATAGGCAGCAAATTGTTGTTCAAAGCCTTCTACCACCGGGCCACCAATATACCGCCCAGAAGCTAGAACCTCCAGAACTGCTTGACTGATTTCTGCCTCTAGGTTGGCGTATTGCTGTTTGATATCAAAAGGTGGAATGGAATTTACGCTTTGGATCATGAGTTTTTATTTTATCAAAAGATACACAGGATTCTCTTTGACGGTCTATAATTTGCTATTTGAGTTTTTCAAAAAGCTTTAGTCAGACAGTCGCTCAAAATACTTATTTAGTAGGGTTTTTACTGGGCTTTACGGGTAACAAGCATAGCTAGTGAGAATATGCCTAAGATCCAAAATACAGCAGGGAACAGGGAACAGGGAACAGGGAACAGAGTTGAAAATCTTTTGGTATATGGCTTTTGTCTTAAAGTTTGTACCTCATTTACCTGAAATCTACTGTACTTGGTGTTTGGCCTCATAGATTCACAGATTGGGAATTTTCTGTTTTGAATTTGGAATGATTCCCGTTTAAGCTGTTGGCAAGGCTCAAGCCCGGAAGAAAGAAAAACCATGCAAGAGTTAATCAAGTTAGATTTAGTAGATTTAGTTATAGCTGTTGGACTGATGGCGATCGCTATTGGTTTATCTGTCTGGGAAAAATTAGGACTAGAATTAAACCTAGCTTTGGCTACTGGTAGAACCATCCTCCAACTTGCTGTATTAGCCTATATTTTAGAATTTGTCTTTGTCATCGGTAATGCTTGGGTAGTTTTGGCGATTTTAGCAATATTGTTGACAATTGGGGCGATCGTTACTCGAAATCGCATCAGCCAAAAAATCCCCCGTGTTTTGCCTATAGTTTGGGCAACAATCGGCTTGAGTACGGTTTTAACCTTGGTTTACGCCAATTTTTTGATTATTCAGCCAGCTAAATGGTATGAAGCCCGTTATCTTGTTCCCCTAGCTGGGATTTTGCTTGGTAATGCCATGAATACAGCTGCGGTGGCTGGCGATCGGCTGGTCAGTAATATCAGCCAGTTATCCACAGATATAGAAACACACCTGAGTTTAGGTGCTACCCCAGAACAAGCAGTTAGTCAATATCGTAAAGATGCCATTAAAACTGCATTTGCCCCCACCCTCAACCAAATGATGCTGATTGGCTTAGTAACAATACCCCCATTCACTAACGGACAGTTATTAGGGGGTGTATCTCCGCTTGATGCTATATCCTACGAGATTGTGCTGATGTTCCTAGTTGCAGCCACCAATTTATTGACCGCCATCTTAGTGACAAAAGCCTTATCCCGGCAGTTTTTCAACTCCAATGCCCAGTTAATAAGTCATTAGTCATTAGGAAACAGGGTACAGAGGAAGATGAGGGAGATAAATATAATTTTTCCTCATATATCTGCTGAGTCCTGACTGCTAGTGTAAAAATGTTTGTAAAAGATTGTGAAAATTTATTAACATTTGTGGTAATTTGTTAACATCCAGAAAAACAAATATACATTTCCTGTATTTACAGTTCTGTTTTGTGCCAATTGCAGATTTATTGGAGTGAGGTCTCTACCTATGGCTATTACCATTGATTCAGCCCGTAATATTTTCCCCAAAACTTTAGCTGCTGATGCAGTACCAGCGACGATCGCTAGATTCAAGCAACTCAGTGCTGAAGACCAACTAGCCTGGACTTGGTTTGCTTATCTGGAAATGGGTAAGACAATCACAATAGCCGCACCTGGAGCAGCTAGGATGCAATTTGCAGAAGCAACCCTTAATCAAATTCGGCAAATGACTTTTAGTGAGCAAGCACAGGTGATGCGTGACTTAGCGAACAACGCCGATACACCCATCTGCCGCACCTACGCTGCTTGGTCTGCGAATATCAAACTAGGATTTTGGTATCAACTTGGGCAATGGATGGATCAGGGGATTGTCACTCCCATACCAGCAGGTTATCAACTTTCTGCTAACGCTGAAGCAGTGCTGCAAGCAGTTAGAGAACTGGATCAAGGTCAACAAATTACAGTATTACGCAGTTCTGTAGTTGATATGGGCTATGATGTCAACAAGTTAGGTGACTACACTAGAATTTCTGAGCCTGTTGTTGCCCCTAAAGAAATATCACAACGAACTAAAGTGTCCATTGAAGGCATTACTAATCCCACAATATTGAACTACATGGACAATATGAATGCCAATGACTTTGGAACTTTGATTCAGTTGTTCGCCAACGACGGCGCACTCCAACCACCATTCCAAAGACCAATCGTGGGCAAAGATGCCATCCTGCGCTTCTTCAACGAAGAATGTCAGAACCTCAACTTGTTGCCAGAGAGAGGAGTTTCTGAACCTACAGAAGATGGTTACACTCAGGTGAAAGTCACTGGAAAAGTACAAACTCCGTGGTTTGGTGCTGCTGTGGGAATGAATATGGCTTGGCGGTTCTTACTCAATCCTGAAAACAAAATTTTCTTTGTGGCTATTGATTTGCTAGCATCCCCCAAAGAACTTTTAAATCTAGTTCGTTAGAGACATGCTAAATAGCATAAACAGTCAATAATAGTCAGAGCGCTCTGAGGTAAAGAGCGCTCCGTTTTTGGAAGTAAATAGTTCTGAATAATGCAAGTGAGTGATATTGAGTGGTCTAAAACAGAGGAAAAAATAGCTGAAGAAGCTTTCCGCAGAGCCTATGAGCGAGAAATCAATGCTTTGATCCAAGAAGTTCGTGAACAAGCAAGCACTTTGAACGAGCTTCAGGATATGTGGCAGTTACATGATTTCTTAAGTGCTAGAAGACACGATATAGATGGTAAGTACGACTATCGCTATTCCGTGCTGATCTTTGTCTTTGCTAGATTGGTCAAGGAGGGTTGGTTGCACC
>DATGXQ010000662.1:0-8591 GCA_035298905.1 Nostocaceae cyanobacterium
CCTAAATTCTTACAGCTAACCAATCATGAATTTAATTATCTATAGCAATCCTAAATCATTTATGAACGCTACCTGTTCCCTGTTCCCTGTTCCCTGTTCCCTGTTCCCTTTTTCCAAAAGTCAGTTCACAACTCAGATCGGATTGCTATAATACTGCTATATCAAACATAGTCAATAGAAAACACCTGGTTTGAAAAAATTGAAGTGCTGTTTATTTAATTGCTAAATGATTTTGACTAAATTTAAATTTATGGATGAAAAAGGTGAAATAACCAATATCTAAAAATAGACAATAATCTGATTATTATCAGTAACAAGTTAAAGTTTAGGGTTGAGAAAAAATTGTTTAAATAATTTGTGTCATTAGCTGTGAATTAAATCCCTAGTTACAACGCAGTATTAACCAATCTCATAAGCAACTAAATTAACACATAGGAATATGCAGCAATTTTAATTAATATAAATCGCTGGATATTCCTAATTTTGGCCAATTAAATTTGACAATTAGTGAAGCTTCCGCTTGCGAAATATGCACTTTTAGAGAATTTCGGTAATGGGTATGGATGCGGTTATACACTGGAGGTCTGTTAAGTGGGACTATTATCCTAGTAACCACTTGTTATTAACACAGGACAGGGATTTTAGAGAATAGACTAGACGATCGCTGTTTTAACGTGGCATCTAGTTCTCAATATTGGATGTTAAGGATGTTGTCTTTTGCAAGTAAATTAGGAGAGTTTTCACTGGTAAATAAACCATCAAACCCACTTTAATTGCTTTGCACAGGTAAATCAAATACTGCTTGATCGGGATATTCTATCAGCAGACTAGCGAGACAAGTTTGATTGTAACTGACGGCGACGGAAGAAAGCTAAAGTAGCTATTGCACCTAAGCCTAAAACTGTTGCTGGTTCAGCTACTGTCTTTCTGGCAATGACTTTGAAGTCAGGACCGTTGTGGATAGATTCAGCGACCAGTCGTAGACCACTGAGTTTGCTTACTCCCAATGAATTGAGGCTGATACCCCAAGAACCGACAGGTTGAGTTTCGTAAATTTCTGTTGTGTCAAGTTGGAAGCCAGCGTAATTGAGGGGATTTTTGGTTTGGTTAATCTTCAAATTATTACCGATCAAATTCCCGGAGGCATCAAGACCTTGAACATTTAAGGTGCTATTTTGGCCACGTTCCCAGTAGAAGATATCGTCTAATCCTGAGCTATCTTTGACTATTTCACTATCGAAGAAAATGTCAAGGATGAACGCGCCTTTATCTTCACCGTCAATAATGTTACTCAGGTTGTTATTACCCAAATAAGCAACGATGTCAGCAGCAGTCGGGTCTTCTTTAGGTGCTAGTGGAGCTGTAGCTTTATCTCCTTTATCTGTACTAGCCGCACCACTAGTAGCCAAATCCAGTGAGCTTTTAGGGGTGTTGTACACTATTTTGGCACTGTTCACATAGGAGAAATTGCTGAAGGTCTTCCCATTTTGGGTAATGGAGTTCAAGAAGATATTAGCTTTTGCATCAGTATTCTGGCTGACGTTGCTGGTAAAAGCTGCTGCGTGAGCGGCACTAGATGTAGCCGCTACTGTGGTCAGCATGACACCAAGAGAGATAAATAGTTTCCGAGCTTTCATGTTTTTCCTTGTATGAAGCAAGAGACATCATTGATCGCCAACTTGCTATGTTTTTCATTATGTATTATCTATTATATAGCTTACTAAAGGAAATGGTAAAATTACTTAAGTATTTTTAAATTTTAGTGAAACTTCAAGAATGGAAATATTACTGTTTACTGACATAGATTGAGATAATTAGCTCTGTCATCTATCGAGATTTAAAGTTTGTGTGAAATATTAGCTTTATGTAATCTTTTTATCTTTTTGCTGGTTTAAAGTTAAGATTAATATCAAGTAGCAATTAACATAATTATAACTTATATGCCTTTCTTATCTTTCCATCTTCAGCTCACTTACAGGGAAAATATCAACTCTATGTTTACAGGCAATTGTATAAATTATATATTACGCTGATTGTGTTATTAGTTGTGTTTCTGGCCGTTGTTAGTTAAACCAAAGGCAAAAGAATTTTAAACTCAGTGCCAGCATTGAGATGCGATCGCAAATAAAACTTACCCCCGTGTCTGGCAGTAATAATTCGATAGCTCACAGCCAAGCTCGTTTCTTTATCAGCGCGTTGTTCAATCGTGAAGGATTCCCAAATTCTCTGTTGTAATTCTTCAGACATTCCTGGGCCATTGTCAGCGATGCAAATGGAAACCCAACGAGAATCAGATGTACTCTTGTTTGTGGCTGGTAGAGAAATTACTTCTGTAGTGATTTCAATTCGTGGTTTGTGACTATGAGTGCCAGATTCAGATTTTATTTTGTAGCGCACTGAGGCGTTTAGTAGAGCATCCACGGATTGACTAAGGATATTCATTAACACCTGGTTCAATTGACCCATGAAGCAGCAAACTGGTGGTAGATGACCATAGTGTTTAATGATTTCGATTTCGCCTTTCACACGGCTATTGATTAATAAGACAATACTATCTATACAAGCGTGCAGATCAGCAGGTTTGGGATAGACTTCATCGATGTAACAGAAGTTTTGTAAGCTGGTGACAAGTTTCTTTAAGCGTTCTGCTCCAGTACGAATACTAGCAAGGGTCTGTGATAAATCCTGCTCAATAAAATCAAATTCTATTTCTTCTCTGAGAGTAGTTATTTGCTCACTGTTAGACTTAAACTCCGTTTCATAAGCTGCTATTAGCTTCAGTAAATCTTGAGTATAAGTAGCAACGTGAGTTAAGTTGCCCCAAATAAAGCTGACAGGATCGAGGATTTCATGAACTACCCCATCTACTAAACGACCTAAGCTAGCCATTTTGTCAGCTTGAATCATTTTTGCTTGAGAGCGTTCATATCTGGCTTGAGTTTCGATGTCCTGAATTTGCCAAGAGGCCAAATTAAGTTTCTGTACATCTAACAATTTGTAAGTATCGGATGCTGTGTGAACAACGATCGGTTCTGCTAAAAGTTCTGGCGATCGCCTCAAACTCTGTTGCATGGCTGTTAAAATGGGCGTTGTTTCCGGCAGTAGTAAAATTGGTGTGCGTGTATAGCTATAAATGACGCTGAGTGGTTCCCGAAAAAACAACTCTTGTCCGTAAGGACGGATCAGAAACTCCAGTAGGCGCTGCCGGGAAATCATGCCAATGTACTTTCCGTCTTCTAGCAAGATTACTCCTGGTAGCAGGGGATGCTTTTCTAAATATTGAGTAATATCCTGACTAGTACAGCTAATTTCTACTTGGAAGCTATAGCTTGGTAGTTCTTGGAGAGTTGATCCTATGTGGAGATTGAGATCGCTATCAGCAGTCCAGGAGGCCGCAGAAATTTGATTATTAAATTCTGGTAACACTATACACCCTACTATTGAGAAGAGACAAGCGATTCGTAATCAATATTTTAGTGTGATTGTTGAACTTACTGGCTAATAAATAGGAGTCCCATATTGCGATTTTGATATGTGTGTAGTAAAAAATCAATCAAGATAGGGAAATCCTGGTTGATTAATCAGAATATTTATGCAAACAGGGCATTAAACAGGTAGTACATTGCCCCTAGAAGCCTGAGAGACGGAAACCATAGCCGATAACTGCGGGGGTCTCCTCTTGGAGTACCACTATCCTATCCTTGAGGATTGCTACCTCTGGTGCAATTGACTATAACTAGGAAAAATCACAGAACTGCACAATCAGCAGTGAAGTCTAAAAATTGAAATTACTGTAAATATTGTATGAAAATGCCACCTAGTTAACATCTCTATCAAAAACACACTGTAACTATAAGCAGTGTATTGATCATCTTGGGGCTAGGTATCTTGGAACTATTGCTGAAGTCGGACAATCTCAAGAGTAATCATTGCTAGTAAATACACTCCAGTAAAATTATCTATCCAGACTCACAAATTGCTTTCAAGATTATCAATGCCATTCAATAGGTGATTATAATTAAGTTTAATTTTTCCAATCTGCACTTGATCCCCATTCCGAATCCCCATTCCGATAGAATGACAAGGCAGAACTCTAAACCTCACAACCGCTTGTGACTGCGACACCCATGAATCAACTCAACAATGGCTTTACTTTATTTCTCAGTCTGCTAGTCGAGGCGATGCCCTTTTTGCTTCTTGGGGTTTTATTTTCCAGTGTGCTGTTATTTTTGATTGACGAGCGCCAATTGGTGAAAATAATGCCCAAAAACCCTCTGCTGGGTGCTTTATTCGGCAGTTTAATTGGCTTTTTGTTTCCTGTGTGTGAATGTGGTAACGTGCCAGTAGCACGGCGGTTGTTAATGCAGGGAGTACCTACACCAGTAGCAATTGGCTTTTTACTAGCAGCACCAACCATTAACCCGATCGTCATTTGGTCAACTTGGACTGCATTTCGAGACCAACCGGAAATAGTGGTGTTAAGAGTAGTACTGTCTTTACTGATTGCCACAATTGTGGGTTTTGTATTTAGTTTTCAGCAAGATTTGAGTCCCATTGTCCAACCAGCGATCGCGCGTTACTTAAAATTTAACCCACCCGCTAAAGCGGAACCTCAACGGCGGGGTAGACGTGTTTCCAATCCAGAAGACAGAACTGGGAACACTTTGTTGCAATCAGGAAGTTATATTCTCGGCGGAAAGGCAGGTATCACTACTAAATTAGATAGTAATCTCGTTTCAGCTAATGCTTCTACTAGCAGTGGCAAAAAACCATTAGCCGACAAACTACATCTGGTACTCGATAATATTATTCAAGAACTACGAGAATTAGGTGGTGTAATGGTTCTGGGTAGTGCGATCGCTGCGGCTATTCAGGTCTTAGCCCCCCGTGAATTAATCATTAGCCTGGGTGCTGGGCCAGTTAGTTCTATTGTTGCTATGCTCGTTTTAGCCGCAGTAGTATCAATTTGTTCAACAGTGGATTCTTTCTTTGCTTTATCGTTTGCTTCAACTTTTACTAGTGGTTCTTTGTTAGCATTTCTAGTTTTTGGCCCGATGGTGGACATCAAAGGCGTAGGTTTGATGTTATCGATTTTTAAACCCAGAGCTTTATTTTATCTATTTGCTTTAGCCGGACTATTAACACTTTTATCTACCTTATTCCTGAATTTACACGTGATGTAATAGTTGTTACGAGCGGGTTGTTTTGAGCTAATGACTAATCATCAATAACTAATCACCAATGACTACAAATTCTCAACCAAAAAGTTCTAACAAGTTGCTTCCCTGGCTGGATGTCATAGCAATTACAGCCTGGGGAATCCTAATGTTGAAATACTGGTTAACAGATAAATTAAATTTGTTAATCCATCCTGATTACTTTTGGTTAGTAATTTCTGGGGCGATTGGTTTACTGGTTGTGGGTTTTTTGAAAGGGATGCAACTGAGGCAACGTCGTCGGATTACTGAAGTAAATAACGTTCAACATTTTAGTTTATTTCCCCCTGGTTGGGGTAGTGGACTACTATTAATAACAGCAATATTGGGACTATTGATTACTCCTCGTGTCTTTTCTAGTCAAACCGCACTCGATCGCGGCGTGACAGAATTAATTGGGGCTACACGCTCCCAACCACAGGCATTTCGCGCTACCATTCGTCCAGAGGAGCGATCGCTAGTTGATTGGGTACGCACACTAAATGTTTATCCTGAACCAGACGCATACACAGGACAAAAAGTTAAAGTACAAGGATTCGTCATTCATCCACCAGAATTTAGTCAAGAACATTTGTTTTTAGCACGATTTATCATTACCTGTTGCGCCGCAGATGCCTATCCAGCAGGTTTACCAGTCAAACTATCAGGAAGTCGTGATCAGTATCCGCCAGACACTTGGCTAGAAGTAGAAGGACAAATGATCACTGAAACAATAGTAGGTAAACGTCATCTCACCATTGATGCTAAATCTCTGAAAAAAATCCCTCAGCCTAAAAACCCTTATAGCTACTAAAGAATTCAAAATTCAGTTCGCAAAGCGGGGAGACCCCTTGGCGCTGGCCTCTCCTTTTGGGAGAAGACCGCACTGCCTCTTCCTGAATGCTTAATACATAGAAAATCAAGACCAATGACTAAAACTCACACATTTATTCAACCACTGGATCGGATAGCACTCGCTATAATGCTCATACTCAGTCTAATAATTGGGTTTGTCATCTGGCAAGGAGATGCTGTTAAACCAAATGTCAGAGATTTTACTTGGCAAAATCAAAGAATTGGTGCTGATGACACATCTTTCACTCTCACTTTTAGCCGTCCGATGAATACAAAAAGTGTAGAGGAAAACTTAAAAATAGAGCCGCCCTTGGCAGGTAAATTTAGTTGGGCAGGAAGGCGGATGGTTTATACATTAATTACCCCACCCCCTTACGGCTCAAATTATAAAGTGCAGTTACAAAATGCTGTAGATAAATTTTCCCAGCGCGAGGGAAAAAAAAGGGTGATTCAGCCGTTTGACGGTAAATTTAGCACACGCGATCGCTCTCTTCTCTACATAGGTGCTAATCCTGAAGAACAAGGCCAACTGGTTCTATATAACTTAACACAAGGACAAAGAAAGATATTAACTCCGAAAAATTTAGTAGTAATGGACTTTGAGCCATTTTCCAATGGAGAAAAAATCGCCTTTTCTGCTCGCTCTGCTCAAGATCCAGATATACTTTCAGCCCAAATTTACACGGTGACAACAGGTATTCCTAGCAAAGTTGATACAGAAACAGAACCCGCAGGTAGAGTTGAACTAATTTTAGATAATAAAGAATACCAAAACTTGAAATTTGACCTTTCACCTGATGGTAAAGTAATTATTATTCAGCGTGGAAAAAGAAATAATCCTGGTAATTTTGGCTTTTGGTATTTACCCACAACTAGCGAAAATCCAGAAGAAAAACCAACTGCTAGACCTTTAAAAAGTCAGCCAGGAGGAGACTTTATCATTACCCCAGACAGTAAAGCTATAGCAGTTGCTCAAGGACAAGGAACAGCAATCGTTTCCTTAGAAGGTGATACAAGTAAACCTCTGGATTTCTTGCCGCAATTTGGTTTAGTACAAGCTTTTTCTAAAGACGGTTCACAAGCGGCAATGGTCAAGTTTAATACTGACTTTACGCGGGATTTGTTTTTAGTTACAAATCAAGGTACACAAAAACAATTATTAAAAACTAATGGTTCAATTCTGAGTTGTCAGTTTGATGTTGCCTCACCTACATTATATTGTTTGTTAACACAGCTAATTTCTAAAGAGCAATATATAGAACAGCCCTATTTAGTCTCTATTAACTTAAAAACTGGAGAACAAAAACCACTCTTAGTATTACCACCTGCCCAAAGAAATGTACAAATGAGTTTAGCACCTGATGGGTTAGGTTTATTATTTGATCAAGTTGTACCAGCAAACAATTCTGTACAATTACCAGCCAATACTCCTAAAACTGATGATGGTGAACCCATTGCTAGTAGTAGTTTATGGTTAATGCCTTTGTTACCAATTGCGGATGCAGATAATGCAGAAATTAAACCAGAACAACTACCTTTAGTCGGTTTTAATCCCCAATGGTTGCCTTAAAAATAAATTTAAGAACTTGTTTGGTGATTTTCCAACTAATACTATTGCTGGATTAATCACACAATGAAAAGCTATTGCCAAAAATCTGTTACCTCATAGCCTAATTCTGCAATCATTTGGCGGAGAAGAGGTAAACTTAGACCGATGACGTTGCTGTGACAACCTTCGATTTTTTCCACAAATAAACTACCAAAACCTTCTAAGGCAAAAGCACCGGCACATTTTAGAGGTTCACCAGTGGCTACATAAGCAGAAATGGAGCGATCGCTCATCTTGCCAAAATATACCCTCGTCACTTGACATTTGACAATGGTAAAATTTTTTGTAGTGTCAATTAAAACATGACCAGTAAAGAGATCACCAACATTATCCTGCATTAACCGCCAACGGGCGATCGCTTCTTGGGCATGAGCAGGTTTACCATAAATTTCGCTATCTATTGCTAACACTGAATCACAACCCATAATTAAAGCCTCTGGGAACTGGGAAACTACGGTTTCGGCTTTACATTGGGCTAAGGTTTGTACTAATTGGCTGGGATCAGTAAGTTGAATTTTTGACTCATCAAAATCACTAGGACAAACTATCGGTTCAATTCCTACAGTTTGCAACAAACGACGACGAGCAGGAGAAGCGGAAGCAAGGACAAATTGCGGAATGTTCATGAAACCGGAGGGGGGCAGGGGGCAAAGGAGCAGGAGGGCAGGGGGCAGAAGAGACGCGGGGACGAGGGGACGCGGGGACGCGGGGACGCGGGGACATGGGGACACGGAGACGCGGTGACAGAAAAGATTTTAGATTTTAGATTTTGGATTGAACAATCTAAAATCCACAATCGCAAATCCAAAATGGAATATTCTCCCCTCTCCCTGTCTCCCCTCCCCGTGTCTCCCCTCTCCCCTCTCCTTGCACAGACGCTACGCGAACAAAGTGTTTCCCCTCTTGAGTGTTTCTTTCCCCAATACCCAATC
>DATGXQ010000663.1:0-16305 GCA_035298905.1 Nostocaceae cyanobacterium
CTGACTGAGATTCTCCAAATATCACTACTATCGATTCCTCTTTTGGTAACTATTCTGGCTCCTGGCTCCTGACTCCTGAATTCTTACAAAAAAATATACCAGCCCTTGCTTGACAAATATTCTGACTTCTGACTCCTGACTCCTGACTCCTGAATTCTCAAAACTATATTCATCAACTTACAGGAAACCATCATGGTACAAACTCCCGACAAACCAAAAACTAAACTTCCACCTTCCCAACATGAATTTGCCGAAGTAATTCATCGCTTAGAAGCTGGCGGTTCAATGTTACCAGATACGCCAGAAAACTTAATGCAAATTATCGGTATTTATAAAGCTTATGCTGTACCGATGGATTTTTATTGGCGAGACTTACTTTATATTGCTGAACGAGTATTTTTAGAACCTTTTTCCTTTTTTAAATACTTCCTACCTCAAGAGTATTTAGACCTGCATAATCATTATGCTGGTGATGATGCTGATTTAAGAATATGGCGGGGGCCAGCCACAGCCCATCCAGAATTATTGGCATTTATGGAAAAAGGCGAAACCACAAAAATGCCAACAATTTTGCATCACTTGTTGCACGATCGCGTTAATATGGAATTTGCCGAGGCTTGTATGCGGGCTATGCTGTGGCATCGGCACATGTACGCCCCTGTTAACCAGTTTGATGCCTATCTCGACTCAGAAGAATATAAAGCCAACGCAGATAAAGCCATTAAAGCCTTCTTTAAAAAGAACCCCGTGATGTTGGGACTTTATAAACTGTTCCCTGATATGTTCTTAGAACAGTGTCGCCAAATGTCCTACTATGCTAACTTGGGCTTATTCTGGGAAGTCATGGCCCCCGTGTTCTTTGAAATGTCCGATATTTATGATGAAGGTGGGTTTAAAGGTGTACCCGACGCAATGAACTTTTTAGTCAATGGAATTTTTGCGATCGCTGGTCGTCCCATTTATCATCATGTATATATAGATGGGGAATGCTACGAAATTATCCCCAAATCCAAAGGTTTTACCTGGTTGTATGAAGCGGCACTTCCCTACGTAGAAGCTGTATTCTACCGTACCGCCCCCTTCAGAGGTACGAGATCATACAACGCCCAAGCCAAACAAGTACCCGAAGACCAAAAAGATTTCCACTACGGTATTCTTTATGCTGACGTATTCCCCGTAGGTACAGCAGGTATTCCCCCCACATTATTAATGCAAGATATGTTACACTTTTTACCCCCATATCTTGTAGATTACTACAAACAACATTGTCGGGGTGAAGAAGACATGTTGATTCAGTTAGGAATTAGTTTCCAACGGTCAATGTATAATGTTACATCTGCCGTTATTCAAGCCTTAAGAACAGCCCTTTTATATCCCTTAGACGACCCCAACCCCAAACATTTGCAAGCCAACCGCGAGTTTTTTGAATCCCAGCTAAACCGCTTCACCCGTGCCGATTATGGAATGCGAAATGCTGCCCGTTTACGGAGTATTCAAAACCAAGATTATCGCTAAAATTTCACTGCTTAAATAGAATCAATTTGTAGGGACACAGCAATGCTGTGTCCTATTTTAATATTGCATCACTTTACAAAATTACTCAAATATATTTCGGATGTGAACCAAATTTAATCAAAAGTTCAATAAAATGAAGATGAACAGGTAAAACCACAGCTAATTAAATATAAAAATTATCACTTTATATATGATCTAATCTTTATGTCGAGAAGTTTAGATATTTTTGTAGCATCAGAGATGCAAATAATGGATTTTGTAGAGCAGATAGAATCATTATTAGATATCAAATTACAACTTATCCGTGACGAATATGAAAGTTGGTATGAGTACCACGATTCAAATATTCACTTGATATTGGGAGGTCATGAATTTGAGAATGATAGGGACATGAACTTTGAAGATTATCGTTATCTTATTTCCATAAGAGCGCGGAATATAGAAACAGAAGAAGAACGAGAAAAGTGGCGCAATGATTTTACTGACAAAGTTTTCAGCAAACTTAAAGAAACACAAAAATATCCTCTTATGTTAGTGGATGATGTACAGACGAAATTAGAAGAATTTTTTCCTATATCCAACAGTCTTAATGTTTCATAATTATTTTTAATAAGTAAAGAGCAGATTATTAAATTTGAAAGAGACGATTACAAAATGTCATACTACTATTCGCTTCGCGGATGGCTAGAAGTATCTCCTGAAGATTTTACAAAGATTGTTGAAAAGCTAAAATCACTTCAGGTTAGTTACCTTGAAGATCAAAAATTGGGGTTATATATGAAGGGATGGTGTTGGTATGAAACACCTATTAATTGGTCTGGATACTTGTTTTATGGAGCAGAAGTTAGCATTGAAGGACTTGATTTACTGGAGAATGTTTTAAAAAATATTACAAGTATGAATTTACAAGTTTCAGGTTATTTCCATGCTCAGGGAGAGGATGGGGAGAAAAACTTTGTTTATAAAGTTGTTGATGATGGCTTAACAGTAGAACCATCGCACATCTTGATAGATGTTAATTAACAACAAAACAAAAAACTTCAGCCAATCTTGTAGGGTGGGCATTACACTGTAAAATTTATCACATCACGAGAGCATTAAAATCAATGCCCACCACATTATTATTCACCAAATCATAAGACAAGCCAACTGTTGAACAGCCAGCTATACAGCGTCAAACTCTAGCGCAACCTAATAACCTAATCTTCCAGTTATTCTCTCAACGCATTCAGAGAATAGTTAAAGACACATTACAACCCAAAGCTTCTACAAATTTAGAGAATACGTTAAACAGTAAAAAAGGTGGGGGTAGCCCCTTAGATTCAGAAACACGCTCTTTTATGGAGTCGCGTTTTAGTGCTGATTTTAATAAAGTGCGAGTGCATACCGATTCTACTGCCGTGCAAATGAATCAGCAATTAGGAGCGCAAGCATTTACTCATGGCAGTGATATTTTTTATGGTGAAGGAAAAGCACCTGGTAAGAATAAATTGACCGCTCATGAACTAACTCATGTAGTGCAGCAAGGTGGTAAAGTTCAGAATCTAGTACAACGAGAAACTAAAAAAGGAGATTCTTCTGAATCTACTGAGAAACCACCGCAAATAGTGGCTAATAATAACGAAACTGTCAATGATGGAGAATACATTTCAATTTATGTGGTGAAAGCAGGAAGAGTACCCGATACAATTACATTTGTCAGTCTAAAAACTGGACGCATTTATAAAAATAAACTGTATCCTAGTAATGACAGATTTTTAGTAACTAAAGATTCTTTATCTATAGTTCAACGTGCAAATGGAAAAATAGAAGAATATCAAGTAAATGACTACATAATTTGTAGCATTGGCGACAAACTGATACAACGTGCAAAAAATCCTGAACAAGGGAAGTCAAAAAACGTCCTAGAAATTATACTGGGTGCGTTGATGGGAGAATTTAACCCTAACCCCAGTTTGGCTGAAATTGCTCTTGATTTGGGTCTCAATTTTATCCCTGGAGTAGATCAGGTGGCTGATACTAGAGATTTAGCCGCACACCTGTACTATATGCTGTTTCAGGGAGAATTGAGTAAGTTAGAACGCTGGATTGGCTTAGGATTTACTCTCATTGGTTTTGTACCAATTATTGGTAGTACGCTTAAGTCTTTGAATAAAGTATTAACCAAGGGAGCAAAAGAAGCACTACAAAGTGCAGATGAAATTTTAGCTGTTATTAATAAACTACTCCCTGGCATAAAAATTCAAGAATTACAGAAGTTAATTACTAATAATTGGAATAAAGGATTATTGGCTGGTAAAAAGCGTTGGAAAGATTTCTTATCTTGGCTGAAAAATAAGATTACTGATAATGTTCCAGAAAATATTATTAGCAAAATTCCAGGATTTGAAGATATAGCTGAACAAAAGCGCAAAATATTATCACAATTAGATCAAGTCCTGAGTTTAAGTGATAGTTTACTAGATGAAGCTTTCGCCAAAATTAAGTCAATAATTGATGAAGTTTTCGAGGAATTAGGAAAACGAATAGATCCCAATGGACAGCTTGTTACTGCGGGTGGGCCACCTCTTGGTAATCAATTAGATGAAGTACGACCAGGATCTAAACCAATGCAAATAACTGGTAGTCCTGGGGGTACACCAACTCCTAATCCTGCTTTAGCATCAAAACTCTCAAGCGAATTAGGGGTGGATGTACAATACATTAATCAAGCACTTCAGGTAATTCAACCAGAAGATTTACGAAAATTGCACTCAGGGCTTAGTCAAGAAACTTTTGGAATTTTACTTAAACGCAGTCCTAGTGTTATTGAAAAGTTCTCTCAAGCATGGAAGTTAGTAGGAAATGATACAGTAGGTCGTCAGGCACTAATTAACTTATTACCTCCAAGTAAAGTGCTAATTCCAACTAATAATTTGGAGCAAGCATTAACTGAAATTTTGACATTTCTACAAAAATATTTAGGTAGAGCTTCTGGCGATTTTCCTGCCCGTTTTGGACGTAAATTTAGACCTAAGACTGATCCAGTAGATGCTGCCAATGAAATTGCTTTTGCACAAGATTTTCTGGAAGGTAAAACAGCGCGAGGAAATAACTTGGAAGTTGAAGGTTTAGTTCCCAGAATTGAAAATGGAAAAGAAGTTCAAAATGAAAAAGTCCCTGAATTTCGTGTTACTACACCTAGTGGCGATAGTTTTATCGCGGAAGTAAAAACTATTCAAAAACCTTTAAGTAAAAATGGTATTGATAGAAATCTTCAGACAGCTATTAGACAAATTAAACAATTGCAGGGAAAAAGAGGATATATTCGTATTGATGCTAGTCAAGCACCTCCAACTGCAATATCACGTAATGACATAGTTAATGCGGTTATTGATAGATTACAGGACAATGATCAAAGAGGAATAGATTTTATTGAATATGTCGAAGTTCTCTATAATGATAATCTAGGAAACCCGCAAAAACTTTTGTTTACAGTTCAAAAGGGTCAAGTAGTTGTTTCTCCATAGGAAAGTTAAAGATGCAAGACAAAATAATTAATAGAGAATTATCTTCAGTAGATATAATAAAAGATACTTGGATTCGGGATCAAAATACTGGCTCTTGGATCATTGTTTTATCAGATGATCTTAGGAATTATTCAGTACAAGAGGTTAATTTATGGTATATAAACGTATTAATTAAAACATTAGATTCATTCTCTCATTTAGCACGAGCATGGAGAATTCATTTTGGTCCATATAAGAGATGTGATATTGAAGTTATTAACCTAGAGTGGACACAAGAAAGTTTATATCAGGAATATATAGAAAAAGTAATTGAAATCATAAGAAATTATTCTGCTCCAATCTTCGAGATAGGTATAGATGTTGAGTTGTTTATACATATTCGCACGTCAACATCTCCAACGCAACCAATTAAAACTTGGGTGAGGCTACCTGATAATAGCTTTTTTATTCATGGTGGTCTGGGTCACGGAGAAGCATATATTCACTTTGATGTTGCTTATACATTATTCGGACCAGCAACTAAAGAAATTAGTCCCTTAACGGGTCCATATCCAGAGCCTGAAGAAGATTTTATCGTGACTTTAGATGATAATGAATTACAATTATTAAATCAGCCTTTGCTAGAACAAGCCTTGCAAAACTGGGAAGAGATTTTTGGTTCAATTACTGATGTAGAAGGTATTCCCGGAATTTACAAGTATGGATTTTTAGTCGAACCTTATTAAATGGTTGATCAGTAAAAAGTTATTTTGATGACTTGTAATATTAGCATTCTGATTACTGTTAAATTGAATAGAAACTTGCCCGTTTAAAGGCTGTAGAACTAGAGTAGTTAACAGTAAGAGCGATCGCTCTTTTTTCTACTTCCTCTGAAATGGTGTATATTTCCCTCCCAAAGCTTCTACGATCGCCTTTGTATTGGCTTCCATCATGTTAATATAAGTATCGCCATTACTGCCTTTTGCACCAATGGAATCAGAATAAAGTTGATTAGGTGCTAATTTTATTCCTGCTTCCTGTGCCACAGTGGTAATTAAAGCGGGATTAATTGTTGTTTCAGCAAAAATCGCCGGGACTCCTGTTTTTTTAATCGCTTCTACTAATTTCTTGACAGTTTGGGCGCTTGGTTGTTCTTCGGTGCTAATGCCGATTAATGTGCCAGCTATTTCTAAATTATAGGCTTTGCCATAATATTGAAAAGCATCATGAGTAGTAATTAATTTACGCTTTTCTGGGGGAATGGTGGCGATTTGTTGTTGAATCCAAAGATGTAATTGTTGTAATTCTGCTATTTCTTTCTGGGCATTTTGAGTAAATTTTTCCTTGTCCTCTGGTGATAACTCAATTAAAGCATCTCGAATGGCTTTGACCATAGCGATCGCATTCTCGGCATTTCCCCAAACATGCGGATCTGGTACTACTTCCCCCTCTTTTTTCTTTAACTGTAACGGTTTGACAACTTCCCCTACAGCTAACTTCCGCGCTTTCCCTCCTGCTGCATTCATTAACTTGATCAGCCCTGGTTCCAAATTGTAACCGTTATATAAAATTAAGTCAGCTTCTTCTAAAACTCGACTGTCTGCGGGTACAGGTTCATAAACATGGGGATCTGTACCTGGTTTAAGTATCCCCCTGACTTGAACTTCCTCTCCTCCTACCTCTTGGGTCAAATCTGCAATGATGGTACTAGTCGCCACTACATCCGGTTTACCATTCTCCTTTGTTTGGGAGTTAGAAACGGTACAACCCCATAACAGTAAAGGTAAAAGCAGCCCCAGACATAAGGTTTTCGTCCTAGTATTTGCTGGTGTATTGTCGTCTTGCTTGTGAAGTATTACTCTCATTTATCCAAAGAATTACAGCTAATTATAGATTTTTTCATATTTTTCTCATTTTTGTAGTAAGCTCAAGAAATAAATATTTAAACACTCGTATGCAAAATATCTCTTTTTACCGGAAAGTGGGGCTTTCTCAGCAAAAGCCACAAGCAAAATCTGTGACAAACAGCGAAAACGCAGCTATGAACTCTACCATCAACATTTCTCATTTAGGGGTCAACTACCGTACTCACGAAGCTTTGCGTGATGTTAACTGTATTATCAAACCAGGACGATTAACAGGAATTTTTGGCCCCAACGGTGCAGGTAAAAGCACTTTAATCAAAGCAATTTTGGGTTTAGTTCCCTGTAGCGGTAATGCTTTATACGAAAATAAACCCTTAAAACAGCAGTTAGATAGAGTTGCTTATGTACCCCAACGTAGCCAAATTGACTGGACTTATCCCACAACGGTGTGGGATGTGGTGATGATGGGAAGAGTCAAAAAAACGGGCTGGTTACGCAGTTTTTCGGCGGTTAGTCGGCAGATTGCTAGAGAGGCGCTAGATAGAGTGGGGATGAGAGAATATAGCGATCGCCCCATTGGGGAACTGTCAGGAGGACAGCAACAACGGGTATTTTTAGCCCGTGCTTTAACTCAACAAGCCGACATTTTCTGCTTTGATGAACCATTGGTAGGGATTGATCAAAAAACCCAAACAGTAATTTTTGAAGTTTTTCAAGAACTGACCAATAATAATAAAATTGTCTTGGTAGTTAATCACGATTTAGGCGAATCTATCACCAATTTTGATGATTTAATCTTACTAAATTGTGACCTGATCGCCACAGGTTCCCGTGAACAAGTCCTGACAGAAGAAAATCTACAACGCGCCTACGGTGGTAAAGTTATCTACTTTTCAGAAGCGGCTTAACAATACAGCAGGAGGCAGGAGGCAGGAGGCAGAAGGTAGGAAGGAAAAACTTTTCATGTCTGAACTTTTAACTTTAGGTTGCACCTCATTTACCTGAAATTTACTGTAAAATTCCTCTAAATATTGCGGTGTTCATACTGTGCTAACACACCATACAAATATTTTTTGCAGGAATTGGCTGATTTTCTTACTTTTTGAATTTTGAATTTTGAATTTTGAATTGATATCATGCTTCAAGCATTAATAGAACCGTTGCAATATGGCTTTATGCAACGTTCTTTAATCATTGCCATTTTAGTGGGTTTACTGTGTGCTGTCGTCGGTAGTTACTTAATGGTACAGCGCCTAGCATTATTGGGAGATGCTATCAGTCACTCAGTTTTACCAGGACTAGCGATCGCCTTTATGGTCGGTGGTAACATCTTTGTAGGTGCATTTATCGCGGGTATTTTGAGTACAGTGATGATCAATGTGATCAGAGTGCGATCGCCAATCAAAGAAGATGCAGCAATGGGCATAGTTTTCTCCGCCTTTTTTGCCCTTGGTGTCACCTTAATTACAGTTATTCAAAAAGATAATAAAATTGACCTCAATCACTTTCTTTTTGGCAATATTCTGGGGGTAACTGTTGATGAAGTCAGAGACACCGCTATTATTGCCGCCATTGTATTAATAGTAGTATTTTTATTATACAAAGAACTGCTATTTTACACTTTTGATCCATTAGGCGCACAAGCCGCAGGTTTACCAGTAAACCGCCTGAATTTTGGCTTAATGTTGTTAATTGCCTTAACAATTGTTGCCAGTATGAAAGCCGTAGGAGTAATCTTAGTATTATCATTATTAATTACTCCAGGTGCAACAGCTTATTTATTAGTCAAACGCCTACACGAAGTAATGATTTTAGGTGCAGTGATTGGCGTATTCTCTAGTATTAGCGGTATGTATCTCAGCTATTTTTATAACTTACCATCTGGTCCAGCAATTGTATTAGTAGTTTCTGGTTTATTTATTTTAGCATTACTTTTCAGTCCTAGACATGGAATTTTGCTGAGTAATTTACACAAAAAATAGAAAATATTTCTACTGGCATAGCAAGGCTAAAATAGTGCATTAGGAAAAACCGAAAACGCTGATTTATCAATGAATGGCTCAAAAATCTATTGCATCATTTTAGCCGTGTCACGCCACTAGTACATAAAAATCATAAATCTGAAGTACAGTTTTACTATAAACAGATGCACTTGGAGTAGAATCAATAGAAATTTTCATCTTTTCACCTACAAAATCTAAAATATAGCAATCCGATCTGAGTTGTGAACTGACTTGTGGAGAGAAGGGAACAGGGAACTGTTAGAGTTCATAAATGATTTAGGATTGCTATATATCAAATATATCAAAGTCCAATTTCCGCAGAAATTTCATCACATAATTTACAATTTAAATAATTGCAAAATTTTGTTACAAAAAATATTATATGTGTGCATAATGTGATATCTAAATTTCAACTGGAGGCAATATAGCGATGGCGAAATGCCCGCCGTCTCACTTTACTTTCAAAAAATATGTGATAAGATTGACACAATTATCAAAAATAATACTGAAATATTGTTATGACAAACTCACAATCCCCACAAACAAAAAAATCCGGTAACGTTTGGAAATGGGTTGGTATTGGTTGCGGTGGAGCATTAGTTATAGGAATCGGTTTATTAGCTGCTTTAGTCTACACAGTGCAAAAAACTTTAAACTTATCTTTAGATCCGCAAAAAGCAGAGGAAATAGCTAAGAGTATAGTTGATTATGAGATACCGGGTGGTTCTCGTGGTTTGGTAGCTCTTGATATTCAGGGAATGAAAATAGCAGGAGTGGCTAGTGCCAGCGATGCCCAAGCAGTGATGCTGATGGTTTTACAAGCTCCCAATCAAGGTAATCTCAGTTCTGAAGAATTGCAAGAATCGATTGAACAAAGTAGAAAAAATCAAAACACTGGTCAATTTGAGTCTAAATCAAAACGCCAAGAAAAGAAACAATTGTGCGGACAAAACACCAGTATAACTATTTCAGAAGGAGAATTGACTAATACTTTAACTAGGATACCTGCAATTACTTACGAAGCTAACATCAACCATGAAGGTAAAGTATTATATATCTATCTGCAAACAAGTGGCGAAAAAGCTCAGGATGATGCCAATCAAGTTTTTAATTCTTTGAAGTGTAAATAATAGCAGGTGCTGAACTAAATTACGAATTTGTCTGTAAAGACGGAAGTATTCAGAATACAGAATCCAGCATTCAGCATTCAAGAGACTTTTACATTCAAGCTGAATTATTCTCAAGAAATATTACTACTATCTAGGGCTTGCTGAATAAGTTATTAGTGAGGGCAGGGAACAGGGAACAGGGAACAGGGAACAGTTTCAACTATCTGTTAAGCGTAAATTTCCCTATTCGTCAGACCAAAATGCAGGGTTTTTAAACCCCTCCTAGCAAAAACTTTGCACTTTTTGAGCTTCAAAAACTCTGTAATCCTTATCTGTGCTTGTTTCCACGTTTTTCAGCTGTCCCTATCTATTCCTTATTGGATTCAGCATTCTGACACCAATTCACTAAAAGATTGTAACAGATATAAATCGTCAAACCCTTGTCAAATCTGGTATTTCCCATTTTTAATTTTGAATTTTGTTGGCGAAGCCTTGCCGAAGGCTATTTTGAATTTTGAATTGGTATGACTCCTGACTCCTGAATTCTTACGTAAAGACGTTCCATGGAACGTCTCTACAAAAGTTTTTTGAATTTTGAATTTTGAATTTTGAATTGATATTATCTTCCCGCTTGCCAATCAGCAAGTAAATTAGGATAGGTTGCTGGTTTGGGGAAAATTTGTTGCCATGCTGCTTGACGTTGTGATGATGGTTCTTGACTGAGATTCCACAAAGTTTCGTAGAAGAAGAAAGAAGCACCAGCAAAATTGCGATCGCGTACTTTTTCTACTTGTGTTTTAATCTGTTCCATCGGTACTGTGCGATTTTTCAATCCAGTTAAAATGCCGATGCTGACAGGAATATGGCTTTTCGCTGCTGTCACTTCTGGATATTCCAACTCGCTCACAAACACGTTTAAATCATTGCGGTATATCTGCAACACTAAATCTTCCACCAGTCCCATTCTTTCCCATTTCTGCCAATCAGCTAAAAAGTATTCATAGGAAAAACGCTGCGGGTTTGGTGCAACAGAAACTAGACAATTCTTTTTAGCGGTTTTAATGGCTTTAAACACCTGTTGCAGATACCTGGTAATTTTATCAGCTCGCCAGCGCACCCATTCGGCATCTTTAGGATCTTTTGATGGTGCTTTTCCTCGGTGTTCTTTTTTGTACAGTGCCACAGTATAGGCATCATAACCCAACTCTGAGGGTAAGCCAAAATGATCATCAAACTGAATCCCGTCAACGTCGTAGTTTTTGACGATTTCCACAATTAAATCTTGAATAAATTTTTGCACATCTGGACGAAAGGGATTCAACCACACCCTGTCATGTGTTCCCTCTTTGACGATTTTTGTCCCATCGCTGCGACTGGTTAACCATTGGGGACGGTTTTTTGCTAAAGAGGAATCAGCAGGAGCCATAAAACCAAATTCAAACCAGGGAATCACTTTTAAACCCCGTTTATGTCCTTCGCTGACAATTTCCTGGAGCATATCACGTCCTTGCAATCCAGGGGTGGGATCGAGCGATCGCCCAATTACTGGAGCCGCAACCCTGCTAGGATAAAGTGTATATCCCCAATTCCATACAGCCGGATAAACTACATTAAAATTCAGGTCATCCAAACGTTGCAAAGCTGTTTTCAGTCTTTCTCGTCCAAATAAAACATCGCTATCAATATTAGTCAACCATACCCCCCTCAACTCCGTAGGTGTTGACGAACTGGCCTTTTGAGCATTTAAGGGCAAGGATAAAAACATCACAATTATCACACTCAAAAAAGCAATGGCAAAACGCTTGCTTTTGGCAGTTGCCAACAACTTTATTTTTCTATCTGGGGATAGATGGAAATTAAAAAATTTTTCTATCATTGGCTACAGGCTCAATAAAATGTACGGGTAGTGACTTCCATCACTGAAAAATAGTTGCCTAGCAATTTAACATCATCCTGTAGACAGATTTTCGCTATAAGCATAAATTTGGAAATTTGGTCAGCGATTAGCCTACAGTGAACGCTTTGCGATCGTCAAACCATCACATCCATGAACCTATTGTGCTATCTTGGAAAAACCCGGAAAAAGCAGCTTTAAAGTGAATAATTTGCCTAATTAGCCTCGATAAATTTCCAAATGAAAATCCAGGATTTTGAATGAATAGTCCAAATGATGCCCAAAACAACACACTACCCACCAAAAGACTAGAAAGAGCAATTAAATTTGCTTGTGGTGAGTTTTCCCTTGTCATAGCTTGCTGTAATTCAATTTCTAATCAAGAGCAAATCATAAATTTATTAAGAGAATCATTATCAACAGATATTCAAGAAATCATCCTCTCACCCGAAACTGAAACATTATATAGCAATATAGTTAATAAACTAGGCACATCTCAGCCCCCAGTCTTAATGATTCGTGGCTTAGAATCAGTCAACGACATCAACCAACTGCTGATCAGCACTAATATGATGCGGGACGGATTTCGCAAGTACTTCCATTGTCCCATAGTATTGTGGGTTAATGACGAAATTCTGACTAAATTAGTCTGGTTAGCACCTGATTTCAAAAACTGGGCAGCAAGTACAATCAGATTTGAAGCATCGCTAATGCAAGAAGCTGTACTCAGCGCGTAGATAATTAAAGAATATAAATTAAAGAATATAAATTAAAGAATATAAATTAAACATTATAAATTAGCTTAGGAACAAAAAACTAATACCCTAGCGTCTAAGCTCTTATCTACACTCGGAAATAACAGATAATACCAATCTTCTAAAATTCAGCAACAGATTCAAAATCAGAAACTCTTGCTAAACCTGGCTTTCTTAATTTTGCGGAAAGTTCTGTAGGCGGGTTTCCCACGCCCCGGAAACTTTTCAAGACGAATTTTGAATTTTGAATTGGTATAAACTCTACCTAAAGATTGATTAACTGTTTTAGTTAAATCAGTTTTGAGGAAAGTTGTTTTTTCAAAGTCTTGATTAAAAAATCAAAACTTTGGTGTTTGTGCATAAATTGTTCAGATGTTGATGATAACTGAATCAAGTGTTGATCATAGGCAGAAAAATTAATTGATTTCTGTCTTGATTTAAACCCTTTTATATCTTTAGTTACAGGTAATTAATACTTGTAACAACTTCTAATAACTAATCAAAACTAATCTCATTTTACCATTAGTTTGGCTAGTTATTCTGTCACAAACTTTGGAAAACATCATGGATAGCCGTAAACAAATCGCTTCTGCCTTAACCTTAACTGCCATTTTATCCGTAGCTGGTGGACTTACATTTATTAATAGCACCACTGCTCTGGCTAATAAAATTAATCCCCAAGTTAGTGCTGTTAAAGCTAATAAAATTCAACCCGTACCCATTCCTAAAGATCAATTACCACCTCCTTTAGATGCTGGTGTAGTATTTAGAGAAATTTCTAGTGGTGGCTTTGCTGGATTCACTTATGAAACTGTTTTACTTAACGATGGTACTTTAATTCGGGTACGCATTGGTGATGCTAATGACTCAGAACGTAGCGTCCGCCGCGTTAGTGTAGAACAAGTAAAACAATTTAAAAAATTACTCGACAAAAAGAATTTTGAGAAATTCGACAAATTAAGTTATCCAGCCCCTGGTGGTGCTGCTGACTTTATTACTTACACCCTCACCAGTCAACAAGCTACAACCCAATACAATGATATCTCTCAAGAGAGCTTGCCTAATAAATTAAAGGCAGTTGTGACAGCTTGGAATGCACTAAAAAATAGCGCACAATCACTCTAATAATGATTAGCTCCCCAATTTCTCTGAGAAGTTGGGGAGCTAGTTCTTACAATATTCACAAATTAAATAGTAGTGCTATATAGCAATTCGATCTGAGTTGTGAACTGACTTTTGGAAAAAAGGGAACTCTTAACAGGGAACAGGTAGCGTTCATAAATGATTTAGGATTGCTATATATTAAATTTTTCGGCTCTACCGTTCCCTTTATGCAAAACAAGATTTATAGTAGGTTGGGTTGAGGAACAAAACACAACAAATGTTTGAAAATGTTGGGTTTCACTCTGTTCAACCCAACCTACAAAAATTAAATTAATATTATTTACCATCAGGGGAGCGGTAGAACCAATTTTTTTGCCTAAAATCCTCATTTTTTTCTCCGATTGGTAATGAAAATAAAATACACTTACACTAAATAATTATGCTAAAACTAAAATAATCAATTGCAAATGCCAAATCAACAACACCTAGATTTATTAAAAAAAGGAATAACATTTTGGAATCAGTGGAGGAGAGAAAATCCAGAAATAATACCTGACTTTGAACAGGCTAAACTCAAAGGTGTTAACCTCCAAGGTGTTAACCTCCAAAGTGCTAATCTCATAGCAATTGATCTTCAAAAAGCGAATCTCCAAGAAGCTAATTTGATAGACTCAGACCTACGATGGTCTGACTTGCAAAAGGCTGATCTCCAAGGCGCTAATTTGCGGCAAGCTGACCTTGAAGCGGCTAATCTTCAAGGGGCTAATCTTCAAGGGGCTAATCTGCAATGGGTTGACCTCCAATGGTCTTATCTGCAAGGTGTTAATCTTCAACAAGCTGATATCCAAGGAGTTGACTTATTACAGGCTGGTTTGGAAGGTGCTAACCTACAAGGGGCTAATCTTCAAGGGGCTAACCTGGAAATGGCTGACCTGGAGGGGGCTAACTTGGAAGGGGCTAACTTGACATTAGCCAACTTGACATTAGCTAATTTAACTAATGCTAATTTAAGCAAAGTTCAAGCATTAAATACAAACTTTACAAAAGCGAATTTCACAGGTGCTTGTATAGAAGATTGGAATATTAACAGTGACACAGAATTTGAGCAGGTAATATGTCATTATATCTATCTTAAGCAGGGTGAACAAAAACGTCGCCCTACTAATATATTAAGGATATTTAGAGAAGGTGAATTTATGGCAATAATTCAAAAAAGATAGAATACATTTGATTTAATTATTGCAGAATAACCTGATTAGAAAGCTTTTTTATTACAGCAAAGAACAGGGTTGAAACTCCTTTATTATCAGGCTTTATGATTAGCGTTTGTACTTCACTTACCCGAACTGTGCTGTATCTTTTCAGGTGTTAAAGCATCGATGTGGTATGAACAACTTGGCAATTATTTACAATTCAATGTCTTGATTTGTTCAAATCCAGTTTGTCAATCAGATTAGGGTTGTATTTTTTTGAGAGTGAGTATTATAATTAATACCGTCGTGATTAATTCTCAGGATAGATGACTAGTCAAAGTGGACAAACAAACCACCATTGGGTAAAGTCTAATGATCCTATAAAACCGGATGGTAAACTGCAACAAATGCCACAAAATGAGCCAATGTTTTATTATTTTGCTTATGGCTCTTGTATGTGTCCGGTAGATTTAAAGCGATCGCTTGGGGAAAACACCCATAATTATGTCATTGGTACAGGAATCTTAAAAGGTTATCGTCTAGGATTTTATCTTTATTCTCCTAACCGTAAATGCGGAGTATTAGATGTAGTTGTTGATTCCCAACAAGCAGTTAAAGGTGTACTTTATCAGTTACCTTGGCGACTAAGTGAACATTTAGATCAACGAGAAGGAGTTTCTCAAGGACTATATCGCCATGAAATAGTCCATATTCACTGTCATAACCAAATATACAGAAATGTTCGCACCTATACAGTAGTGAATAAACTACCCAAAGAAGTTGCACCTAATGATTGGTATTTTAATGTGGTGTTGCGGGGTGCAGTAACTTGTGGACTACCAGAGGAGTATTGCTGGTCTTTATTTAATCACATGCATCAGTTGCAACAGCAACAACACCAAATGAGGCGATCGATGTAAAATCTTCTAGCCTTCTATCTTCCAAATGAATTGTGCGATCGACCCAATTTAAAATGCAGTTATTATATGCGAAAATGAGAATAGCATAATTTTGGCTGCTGCTAAATAAAAAAAATGATTAATTATGCCTTTCGTAATACCGCTTTTAAATAAGTAATTTTGGTATTTTGAGCAGAAACTTATCCCTGTGATTGGGCATCTAAGTGAGCGATTATCGGCTATGAAGCTATAGATATTGACTGATTTTGTTGCCGTTCTTACTTGTTGCCAGCGAATTTACGCCAATTCTATTTGTTTTTTAGCTTTTTCTAAAGCTGTAGAATCAGAAGCGTAATGATTGAGAACTATAGTAATCCGATTTGAGTCATGAACTTACTGGTGGAGGCGGGGTATTGGGTATTGGGTATTGGGTATTGGGACTGTTCACATCTCATTTAGGATTACTATTCTATAGTAACA
>DATGXQ010000664.1:0-3224 GCA_035298905.1 Nostocaceae cyanobacterium
AATTCAGGAGTCAGGAGCCAGGAGCCAGAATAGTTACCAAAAGAGGAATCGATAGTAGTGATATTTGGAGAATCTCAGTCAGCTTGACTCTTAAAGTCTTTTTAATTCTGAATTCTGAATTCTGAATTCTGAATCCTTACATTTTCCCAGACCTCCAGCATTCTGACAAAATGTTATTTTGTGAATAACCCCACTTGAGTTGAGGTGTTTACGTCATGACCATTACTCCCAACCAACTCGAAACTGAAATTTTTTACCCTATATCTGATGGACAACCAATGGCCGAGAGTGACCCAGCACGGGATTATTTAATCTATGCAGTAGAAGCCCTAGATATTTATTTTCAAAACCGGGATGATGTTTATGTGTCCGGGAATCTTTTTATTTACTATACAAAAAATGTGCCTAGTGCTGTGGTAGCGCCTGATGCTTTTGTAGTATTTGGGGTAGAAAAGAAGAAACGTCTCACTTATAAGGTGTGGGAGGAAGGGGGAAAAACACCTAATTTTGTCCTAGAAATTACTTCCGCTACTACCCAAAAGAATGATGAGGAAGAAAAACCCATCAAATATGCAAGGCTGGGAGTTGAAGAATATTTTCAGTATGACCCCACGGGCGATTATCTCCGACCACAATTAAAAGGTTCTCGTTTAGTCAATGGTCAATATCAACCCATTGTTGCTGATATTTTAACAGATGGAATTTTCTCAATTCACAGTCAAGTTTTAGGTTTAGATTTAAGGTTAATTGATGGGGAATTGCGTTTTTTTGAACCTCAAACCGGGAAAAAGTTATTAAGTCATAGGGAAACAGAACAAGCTAGATTAGCCGCCGAACAAGCTAGATTAGCTGCTGAACAAGCTAGATTAGATGCGATACCTCGTCTATTGGGTCTGGGGTTGAGTGTGGAACAAGTAGTATTAGCTCTCAGTTTAACTGAGGATGAAGTGCAGCAGTTTGTCAAATCAGAGTAAAAGAAATTGAATTTGATTTTAGTCATCTGATTAAATAATTAGTGCTGAGTAGAAGTTTGTTCAGTTTTTATCCACTCAGCATTAATTTTTGATAGGGATTTCAGGTATTCACCTTAATTTTTAATCTTTAAAAATATTATGTTTGTTGTCCTCTAACTTGAGAAGGAATTCTCAGGTTATACCAATTTTATGTGAAGTTGCGCTTTATTCCCCCTACAGGCTAGAAGCCTGGGGCTACCAAAACAAAGCCTGGCGGGAGCAGACTAATTAATTGTCTCTTCATAGAGAAATGGTACTAATAGCTCAAGTATTTGGTCTATTTATGTCTATTAAACTGTTTCTATCTGATATATCCTCAGATAGATGTCAGGAAAGATAGTTTGTAGTAGGAGGCGATCGCGTACATATCGCGTCTTTGGATGTCAACTAACGCTAGTATCAAAAAATTGTCTAAAATCAGGAACATTGTGGTAAATCTTACATTCTAGCTAATTCTGTAGGGTGTGAGAGAAACTACCATGAGATTAAATAGCTTAACCCATTGGAGCAAAGTCCTAATTGCAACTTCTTTTGTTGTGCTGTTTTCGCCGTTATCATCTACTTTCGCAGTAGCATCTGTATCTGGGAATGGTGAAACTAAGTTAAGTAATTCCTCCCAAAAGCAGCTTTTAGCTGACAAAGATGATGATAAAGAAGGAAGTCGGGTGATCCGCCGTCGTGTTACCACTGAAGAACGCCGTGTAATTACCACCAGTTACAAAAAGGCAAAAAAATCAGGCTTTACTTTAGCAATTTGGCAACCTGCTGGTAGTTTTTCTGAAGTTATTGCGCGTGTTTCTATTAAGAGTAAGCACAGTAAGAAGTATCTTAAAGAAAGATATTTAGGTGATTATAAATACAAAATCAAGCAAAAAGCCAAATTTGTGAAGGGCTTTAAAGAAGGCGATCGCATTGTTGTCCGTTTGTTTGATACTAGCAATCGTTTCATTGGCTACAGCGAATTTGAGTGTTTATCTGGAAATAATGTAGTTAACTTGATTTTGTCTGCAAACCCCAGTGAGTATCAAGTAGTTCGCACCGTTTATGGTGTGGATGCTGATGAGGATGGTACTATTGATCAAGGTAGTTATACTTACGACTACTTCACCGAAGTTAAAGACCAAAAAGTTACTTTCCTCAGCAGCGCTCAAAGCGTGAAAGTGAGTGAATTCCAAGTTGAAGGTTACTCACAAGTTGCTACAAATAGCGTTTATCCCGTTTCCTTCGCTCAAGGTCAGTATTCTTTAGTACGTCAAACCATTACTGCTTTTACCTCTGAGTTAGCACAGGCTTTCTTGGTGACTCCTGGTAGCCTAGTACAAGTAACAGAAGTTAGCGACAATTCTAGTTTTGAATTGGGTCAATTGTTAACCGCTTATCGTGAGGTGGGTGTAGCCAAAGGTATTCAAGTAGCCTTTTCTGATATATCTAGCAGTTATTGGGCTAGAGATTTTATTGCTGAACTAGCAGCAATGGAAATTATCGAAGGTTTCCCCGATGGTTCTTTCCGTCCTGATGCACCTGTAACTCGTGCAGAATTTGCGGCACTATTGCGGAAAGCCTTTAGTAAGAGTAAAGTGAGAAATGCGATCGCCTTTAGAGATGTTTCTAGCAGTTACTGGGCTTATAATGCGATCGGCGAATCCTACGAAATGGGATTTTTTAACATTTCAGGTAGAAACTTTAACCCCACCAGAAGCCTCACCCGCCTAGAAATTTTAGTGGCTTTGGCACAAGCATTTAACTATAAAACCACTGGTTCAACAACCAATATTTTATCTGTCTTCAGCGACTACACCAAAATTAGTCAACAATATCGCAGTGTTGTTGCAGCACTTGTAGAAAGAGGTGTAGTTGTCAATTATCCAGATGTCAAACAATTGAACGTGGAAAAAGTTGCCACCAGAGCCGAAGTTTGTGCTTTATTATATAAAGCATTAGCCAGCAGTGGTGAAGTTGTTGATATTTCATCTCAATACGCTGTTAAACCCACCGTTGAACAGTCAGAAATCGAGCGAGATGACGACGATGATAGAGAAGGAAAAGTAAAACCCGAACGTCGCAATTGTAACCAAGGTATCGGCAACGGTGCAGAAGGTTGTGATCCCGGAAATTCTCGTCCTCGTGGTGGTAGCAACGACGAAGGTGGACGCACTCCCGGAGGGAAGAAATAAAAGAGATAATTGACAATTTAAAGTTATCTCTTGTGAT
>DATGXQ010000665.1:0-25257 GCA_035298905.1 Nostocaceae cyanobacterium
AAAAAATTAGAGAACCATATTGGGGCTATTTGGTATTTTATCCATCATTATAATTCTTGCATAGCCGTCTAGTCATTTTATCACTACATATTTATTATTACCCCCAAAACATAATTAACCAATAGGACTTACGCAAGATGAAGGTATTTTCGTCATTACCACAGTCGGGAAGCAATCTCTTTAACCAGATTTTTCATACCTTTTGCGTAAGTCCTGAGAAGATAATTCTCGAATTGTAATATCTACTCAATAGGAATAGATATGACAAAACAAGCTCCTTGATTTGGCTCGGAAATTACCTCAATGCTTCCACCGTGTTTTTCTACCACAATTTGACGGGCAATTGCCAGTCCTAACCCCGTTCCCTTATTGACACCTTTTGTCGTAAACAAGTGGTCAAAGATTCGAGATTTGACTTCTGGTGGCATCCCTACCCCATTATCCTTAATACTAATCAAAATGTGATTTTGCTGCTCATTGAGACGAGTGCTGATGGTTATACGATTAGGATTAGCCTTGATTTCATCAAAACTACGGTCAACATTTGATTGCTCCAATGCATCAATCGCATTAGCAAGCAAGTTCATAAACACTTGGTTCAGTTGACCAGGAAAACACTGCACTAAGGGTAATTCTCCGTAATCATTGATGACTTCAATTGCTGGATGTTGTTCATTTGCTTTCAAACGATGCTTGAGCAGCAATACCGTACTATCTAGTCCATCATGAATATTAAAAGCAACTTTTTGTTCAGTGTCAGCACGAGAAAAAGTTCTCAGAGAAGTGCTAATATTGCGGATGCGTTCTGCACCTAATTTCATCGAGTTAATTATCTGTGGTAAGTCTTTAATTAAAAACTCCAGATCAATTGCCTCTGCATCCTCAAAAATTTCTGGCACGGGATCAGGATAGTGTTGTTGATAGAGTTTTAAGTGATTGAGTAAATCTTGTACATATTCAGCAGCATGACGAAGATTACCACTGATAAACCCAACAGGGTTGTTAATTTCGTGTGCTACACCTGCCACTAGATTCCCCAAAGTGGACATTTTTTCATTTTGTATAAGTTGTAATTGTGCTTGCTGCAAGTTTTCAAGAGAATCTTCTAACTGTTTGGTATAGTCTTGAGCTTGTTGGTAGAGGCGGGCATTTTCCAGGGAAATAGCCACTTGGGAGCAAAGTAAGTTGAGAACTTGTAGTCTGTCTTTGGTAAATGCCCCAATAGTGAGATTATTTTCTAAGTATAAGATAGCGATCAGCTTTCCTTGATTGAGAATTGGACTACACAACAAACTTTTTGGCTGTTGTTGAATAATGTAGGGATCATTGAGATATTGGCTTTTAGATTTTGAATTTTGAATTTTTTCAGCAGTATCATTGAAAATTAGGTGTTCTTGTGTACGCCAGACATAGTTAATCAAACTAACTGGAACTTCTCCGCTTTCTTCAATTGGAATTGATTGCAATAGTGTTGTTATTGTCTCAGTGGCCAAATGAATAGCTTCAATCACTAATTTATCAGATTTTACCAAGACAAGAACAGCTTTAGATGCTCCAGCATTCTCAATCAAAACCTGCATTAAACAGGCGAGTAATTTATCAAGTTGAATTTCGCTGCTAATGGTTTGAGAAGCTTTAATAAAACTTCCCAAATCTAGTAGATCCGAAATTTTTCGACTGCTAGCTGGATCGACCTTACTAGTGCTGTTTTTTACAAATGTTGTTTCTAAAGTATTTAATTGCACTTCTTCTCGTTGGCGAATAGGAGTAAGTAATTCAGAATAATGATTTTCCAAATCATTGACTTTAGCTAATGCTCCCCACCGAACATAGCAGTAATAAGCATTAACTAAGTAAGTTTGAGCTATAGTTTTTTTACCCCATTCAAGGTAAAATTTAGCAGCAAGTTCGTTGGCAAGTGCTTCTTCTTGAACATATTCATTTTGTTTAGCCAGAGTCACGGCTTGGTCATAATAATCCATCGCCGCTATTCTTTCACCTAGAACTCGATGCCGTTCCGCCTCAACAAGATAGTATTTATGTAGAAAATTCATCGGAGCATGATTTGCCCAATGCTGCATTTTATCTTGATTGGAATTTACCTTTTCTAGAATCTGACTTTGTTCTAGAGATGCTAGATTAGGATATACTGCTAATCTCACCAAAGAATCATAAAAATGAAAAGCTGGTACACTTAATGAGCCAATTAAGCCTGCTATATATTTTTCTGCCTCTACTGAATATTTTAAAGCTGATGAAAAATTGCCGAATAAATAATTGAGAGTAAATTTATTGAGATATAGCATGTGTAATGCTGATATATCATTCATTTCTTGATGAATGGGCAGCATAATTTTTTCATCATAGACTGTGCCAGTTAAACAACAAACTTCTTGGCTTTGATTCATCAAATTTAAAACAGTCTGCTGCCAAATTTGGATATATGCAAGACAAGTTTTCTGTTTGAGATGCTTGACCATTTCACAATAAGCACCAGTCTCCCGCTCAAGTTCTGTTAATTCTTGACCTGTGAAGTAAGAATTGTAGGAGTGATTAGTTAAGGCATAAGCGGCATATTCTAAATCACCAGTTTCTAAGGCGACTTTATAAACTTCTTGCAATGGATTTAAGATATTCTTTCCATGCTTTTTCCAATGCAAAATAAAGCTATTATAGGCAAGTAAAACCTTAGCTTGTAGTGAGCCAGCATTAGTTTTCGACAATACATTTAAAGACAATTGAGCAAATTCATAACCAGTATTGATATCACCCACTACACCACATAAAAGAAGGGCATAATTGCAATAACCATAAGCAGATTTTGCAGTGTTTCCATATAGTATCGATAAATCCACCATTTTCAAAACAATCAATGGTACAAGATTGGGACATCCAAGGTAAGCAGCCGTAACCATAGGTGTTAAGATCCGCATAGCTGCTAATATATTCGGGTCTGTCATTTCTGGCAGATTAATTAAATCTGCAATTTTTCGATCACCTAAATTGACTGCTGTTGTTTGAAATGCTTGTTGAATATCAGACTGAGTTGGTGCTTCAGGGAATTTTATATCGATTAATTGAAGGACATAGAAAGCAATTTTTACAGCTTCTGCTAGTTTATTTTGTACAATACAGGCTTGGATTTTAATTTCATAAACTTTAACTTTATCTAGAAGAGATTTACCTGAGTGAATCACTTTCTCTGCAAATTTTTCCATTTGGTCAAATTCACCACAGAGATAAGCAGCATCACAAGCTTCTTCATATAAAGCTAAAGTGAGATGATAGTGATTTTGCCAACAATCTTCTGCCAGAAGTTCAATTGCTAAACTAAAATACTTAACTGCGGTTGTATAAGCAGTAGAAGTCTTTGCTTTTCTCCCAGCAATTAAATTCATTCGTGCCAGTTCATCCAGTTCTTCCCGACTGTTGATTAACTCCACACCGTAATTCAATTGATTAACAATATCGAAAATTCTTTCTTCCTGTTTAGCTTTAGGTGTATTTTTCAATAAAAGTTGACCAATGTTTAAGTGTGTTGATTTTTTCTGATCTTCAGGAATCAAAAAATAAGCTGCTTGTTGTACACGATCATGAAGAAATTTATAATTTATTTCTAGTTGTATCCCATTGTTTTCTAATAGCTCATTGTTATGAACATGTTGAGTTTGTGATTGCTCTCGGAAAAATTTATAAACTTCATTTGTAGGGATGATCAGTCCTTCTTGTAATGCTTTCCACAGATCATCTGCTGTTTCTGATTGAGATTTATTATTAACAATAGCCAGGGTTGCTAAATCAAATTGGTTGCCGATACAGGCAGCTAACTTCAAAACTTCTTGAGATGTAAGTGGTAACTTTTGTAACTGCTTTGCTAGAAATTCAACTACATCATCAGAGAGAGATAATTCTCTAACACGAAAAATGTCACACTGCCAATATTGCTTATTAGAGTTAAAGACAATTAGCCCATCTTCGTATAGAGATTTAATAAATTGATGGCTAAAAAAAGGATTTCCTTTGGTTTTTTGCAGTATTAATTCTGTGAATGGTATAGCAATATCTAGAGGGCAATTTAAGGTATCGGCAACTAGATGATTTAGATCCTTTAAACATAGAGTTTTGAGTATAATTGTATTAACATCTACTCTTGCTTTAGCGATTTCCTCTAAGGTCAGTATTAGTGGATGGGCAGATGATACTTCATTGTCTCGATATGCACCAATTAGTAATAAATGTTGTGTATTGCTTTCACACAATAATAACTGCATTAACTTTAAAGATGCTGAATCTGCCCATTGCAAATCATCCAGAAATAGGACTAAAGGATGTTCTTTAGCTGCAAAAATTTGGACAAATTTCTGAAATAATAAATTGAAGCGATTCATTGCTTCGCTGCCAAAAAGTTCAGCAACAGGGGGTTGTTTTCCGATAATTCTTTCAAGTTCGGGAATAACTTCTATAATTACCTGACTTTGTTCACCTAATGCTGCTAAAATTTTCTTTTTCCATTGTTGAAATTGGGCATCACTTTCACTTAATAATTGTTCCATTAAATCACGGAAAGCTTGCACAAATCCTGAAAGGGGAATATTACGTTGGAACTGGTCATATTTACCTTTGATAAAATAACCTCGTTGCCGTACAATTGGTTTGTGAACTTCGTTAACAACGGCAGTTTTCCCAATCCCTGATAAACCACTCACCAATATTATTTCCCGACTTCCCAATGCTACACGGTCAAAGGCAGTCAGAAGCGTTTCAACTTCGTCCTCACGACCATAGAGTTTTTCAGGAATAGTAAAGCGGTCAGAGGTATCTTTAGTTCCTAACTGAAAAGAGGTGAATTTTCCAGTTGTTTGGAAGATGTGTAAGCACTTTTCTAAGTCATACTTTAATCCCAAAGCACCCTGATAACGATCCTCCGCATTTTTCGCCATCAGTTTGGCGATGATATCAGAAAGAATGGGAGGAATGTCAGGATTAATACTGTGAGCCAAGGGTGGTTGCTTGACTAGATGGCAGTATACCAACTCCATTGGATCATCACTTGTGAAGGGTAACTGTTTGGTAAGAAGTTCAAAAAAAGTAACACCCAAAGAGTAAAAATCACTGCGCCAGTCAATTCCTCGGTTCATACGTCCAGTTTGTTCAGGAGAAACATAAGCAAGGGTGCCTTCTAATTCATTAGGAGATATTAAAGATTGTGTTTCTCTAGGAAGAAGAGAAGCAATACTAAAGTCGATGAGTTTGATTTGTTTAGTAGTTGGATTAATTAGGATATTAGCGGGTTTGATATCTTTATGAATTACTCGATTACGATAAAGTTCGTTGAGAGTGGTAACTATTTGAATAGCAATGTGAAAAAACTCAATTAAGGAATTAGAGTTGTTCTGTGCTTTCCAATCTTTCAAGGAAATTCCCCCAAAATCTTCCATCACCAGTGCATAGCTGTTCTGGTAAGATTCCAAGCTATAGGTTGTAATCACACCGGGGAGATTTATATCTTTAGCAATAGCATATTGATTACGAAACTGAACAAGTTCGTTAAAGGTGGGATATTCTTGTCGCAGCAGTTTGATAATTACGGGACACTTATCTGCTTCTTTAATGCCACGATATACCAAAGTTTTGCTACTGGAATAAATTTGTTCAAGAAATGTATAACCAGGTAGTTTCATCATGTCTAAACTGCTCTCAATCGATGTGTTATGTGTTACCGGATTTTACCAGGAGTTTGCGAAAGCATCCTTTGTGGGCTAATCACTCTCTTTCATCACAGTGGAGTTAAACCTTAATTTTTCGTTGACTGAAATGAGGCAACTTTTTTAAGTGATCCGAAAGTGATGAAAGAGGTATAAGTATCATGTTAAAATCAGTTATCCATTTAAATTTGCTGAAACCCTTGTTAATCGTTAACCCTGCTGTGTAAGTGATTTTGCTCAAGTAATTACTTTTCCATTTAGTCATGTATCCTACCTGAATTTAAGTAGGACACAAGGTTGAAACTATTGAAACTGCTTGAGTAAAAATCACTCTAAGTTCCTTACTCCATAGGTATTGCTCTGACAAGTATAAATTTTTAATGGGGGATTGGGCTGGTACTCTGAAACTTAGTTGAGAAAGTCGCTCAAAGAAGGAAATTTCGTTCTTGAGTGTAAAATTCACAACTAGAAGTTGAGTAGGCTGGCAATGTAAAAAGGCCATTCTGACCACGCTTAAAAACCTAAACTTGTCGGGAACTACTGCCTCGTTGCTGCCTTGTAGGATAAGTTATAGGGATATTATTCCCACTGATGGCGTTTTAGTAGCGATCGCACACAAAAAATTTTACTAAGACTGAAAGCCTGATGTCGAATCACAAATTACGTAAGTATTCTGGCCTTGGATTGTAGAATCAAAGAGGGAACGGTTGTGATGTTCACAGTAACTTTAAAAAGCTAATCAGGCAGGGATTGTAGCCAAATCAGGGTAGTGTTAGTCCTGCGCTGTAATAATTGGTTGTAAAGAGTAACAAAAAATTTTGACGATGTAGACATATTGTCAACTTTAAGTTATTTTGTAAACATCCGTCTACACCTGTAAACATATGGCTAGTAAAGTAATATCATTTAGGCTAAACGAAGCCGAAATACAAGCCCTAGAAGCATTACAGACAGAAGCTGACGCATCAATCAACCAAACGGCCGTAAGAGTGCTAAGACAACATCTTAACATTTCCAACCCTGTCAACAAACCCGTAGACATATCCCAACTAATCAAAAAAGAAATAGAAAACACCCTAAATACCCAGCAGAACAGAGAAAACTGGCAACTTTCTGTACTGTCTACATTAATCAACATCGACCAAATCAAACAGGAAATAGAAAACAACTTCACCAGCAAATTAGAAGAACAAAAAGCCCAATTAACAGCTAGCATCAACCAGCTAAAGCAAGAAATCAACGAGCAATTGGGGGAGTTCGCTGCCTGAGAGACAACTGCCAAGCTCTCTCTCAGGCGGATTTTGAAACCAGCCGTGACCAAACCTTAAACAAATTGAAATTAGGCAGACAATCAACAGTAGGTAAAGCCATTGACAGCTTCATTCAAGACCTGCTCAAAACCATCAATCAACCAAGCAAGTCTACCAGATCAGAACCAATGTAGTTATGATTCAATAAAGAGCGACAGATATAGTCTGGGTGACAACAAGAGTGATGGTGTAGAGACCAACTTGAGGCGATCGCACCAGAGAAAGTCATTTATCGTTTACACTTTGTATATAGAGTAAACGTGTATACTTGCTCAGATATAGTCAGGTCTTGTCCACTAGTAATCTACATTGCCGTTTACATAACGTAGACAAAATGTAGACAATTAAAATGGAATAATTAGCGATTTAAACAGAAAAATTACAATTATGGGATCTGCCGAACCTACCCCCAATGAGCCTACCCTTACAGCTCCTTCACTTCAAACCCCATCTCCTGGCGAGGAAGTTAATCTAGACACCAACAATCCAACAGATATTGAAGATTCAGGAGCGATATTTCAAGCTGTTGGGGTAATTGTTGGGGAGGTCAACTTAGGTGAGGATGGAAAAAACACTATTACTATTGGTCGCCATCAATACCCGCTATTCCATATTCCCCCAAAACGTAGAGTCTTAGACGCTCTCAAGAAAGAGATAGAAGCTACTGGTAATCATACTCAACGACTGGTAGTTTATCCAAAAGTAATTCATTTTCCGCGTAGAGAGCAACCGCACCAAATGGCTTTTCAGCTAGTGGGCTTTGATAGAGGGCGAGAACAAGAGGCAGTTTCAAAGGAATTAGATGATCTGGAATTTAAATTTTCTGGACTATGGCAGTTTATTCCTGTATGCCAAACTCCTTGCATCTCAGTTTTCCGCAACTTTACTCGTGAAAGGTTGGATTATATCAAGCAGGCCGAACCAGCCCGCAAGGTAAAATTTATGAAGGCAAGCCATGTACCTTTGCTTTGGAAGGATGCACCGATTCGCCCCTTTAGATTTAATCCAAAAATAGAGAAAGAAAAACAAGGGCATCCGGCATTTGTCACCCTGAAAGCAAAATTTTTACCAGGGCGTGATGTTTTCGGTTTTGTGGCGTTATTAGCTCCACCTCAAGAAACTGCACCCAAATTCCTCAAAGCATCGAAAAAGGATAAAGCGGAAGTACAGCAAGCAGCGAAGAAAGCGGCAAGACCAGCACCACCAGCACATAAAAAAGATCCAACCTCCGCACCAATTCCCAAACCAAAACCAAAACCAAAATTGACAACAGGGGACTAAAGCGGTTTTCAGCAGGTGGGTAATTGACGTGAAAAACTCGCCAAATAGCGATAAACCAACAGCCAGACATAGGTACATGACTTTACCATCCTGGCGATATTGCCGAATTTGGCGAGCTAATACAGATTAGACAACAAACAATACCAAATGCGAGGAAATTGCGTGCCAGATGCTTTGGGAAGAAGGCAGTTGCTAACAATGGAGGGAACCAAAGCAAAGCACTGCCTCCACTGATAAATTCACAACTCAAGTAAGACTGCTGTACTTAATTTTATCTATCTTTGCATAAGCGCATCTATCTTGAGATAGACAAATAAGTATATATAATTAATATTAATAGAGAGTCAATTAAACTATATTTATTAATTATTAAACAATCATTTTCTGCTCCAGTATATTTACTGCCGTAATTCCTTCATAATTATTTCATCAAACTAAATATTTTTTTTTACACGTAAGTATGTTATTGTGGCTAGGGTAGTAAAAATACCAGGAGATTAAGACATGGCGATTTCTTCCCAGGACTCATAACTATGTAAGTCCCAGGTATCGTATTTGATCAACATTGAGAATCTTCATAGTTTTGGTTAAATAATTTAACGTTAATTCATGATGATGCTCTACAGTTCAAATACTATTGTTGAGACACCGAAAATAATTTTTCATTTTTCCAACCAAATAGTCTCATCATGTCTAAACTCCTTGTAGCTAGGCATTCAAATTTGTCTTAACTACAGCAGGGAACAGGGAACAAAGAACAGGCTTGAAAGTCTCTTAGCGTAAAGCTTTATTCCTAAAATTTGTACCTCATTTATCTGGAATCTGCTGTAAAAATAAAAGCACAAAAGTTATTGCCCCGCTAAATATCCTAAATCATAGATTTAGAGATTTAGTGATTTTTTAGCCTACAAAAACTACCTGACCTCAAGAGGCCGCAAATCTTTTTTTCATTTTCCATCTGATTCTGTTTAATTAGTGTATCCCTATTAAATCTATGACCACTGTAACAACATCTGTGCTGGAGAACTATAGCGCCTGCGATACTTCCTCAAAAGGCGTAAACAAAATCACAATGCAATCAACTGTAGCTAATTCCACTGTTGCCGATCGCATTGTACAAATGCTGACAGCATTAGGAGTACATCATGCTTTTGGTGTGGGAGGTGGTGCAATAGCAGCACTATGGGAAGCTTTAGAAAAAAGCTCTATTGAAGTGCAGCACTTTCGTCATGAAGCAGGAGCTGCTTTTGCGGCCACAGAAGCTTATTTTGCTAACAATCGCCCTGCGGTTGTATTTACCACTACAGGGCCGGGTATAACCAATGTCTTAACGGGAGTCGCAGCTGCGAGATGGGAAGGAGCAAAGGTAATTTTACTATCAGCTTATACACCAGCAACACTTCATGGAAAGTGGGCATTGCAAGAAACAAGTAAAAACACAATGCCAGCAGAAATTTTTACCTCTGGCGTGATATTTCACTATGCAAAATGCTTAGAATCAGAGGATGAACTACCAGATTTAGCCAGGCAACTTGCAGTTGGTCTTGCCCGACCAGGGAGCTTTGTAGCTCATATCAGCATTCCGACTGACATTCAAACAAAGAGTAGTCGTAATTTTTCCATACCAAAACTAAAGCAATCATTGTCAGTTCCAGATGAAAAGTTAATTAGCAAAGCTGTTGAACTATTGTCTTCTGCCCCGTTTGCTATCTGGCTAGGTTTTGGCGCCCGTGACGCTGCCGCAGAAATACGTCAATTGGCAGAACATACAGGGGCAGCAGTCATGTGTTCACCTCGCGGTAAAGGCATCTTTCCTGAAAACCATCCCCAATTCGTTGGTGTTACTGGATTTGCTGGACATCAGTCAGTTGTGGAATATATGCAATCTACAACTCCTGAACGTATTCTGGTGTTGGGAACACGCCTGGGAGAATTCGCCTCTTTCTGGAATCCTGTAATGATCCCACCCAAGGGCTTTATTCATGTAGATGTTGACCCATCAGTTCCAGGAGCAGCCTATCCGACAGCAGATACATTTCTTATTTGTGCAGAAATCAAAACATTTCTAAGTAGATTACTGACAAAATTACCTCAAAAACTGAGTTGGTCTCCAGCACAATCATTACCAAATCCCCACCATCTTATACCCAAAAACCAGCATGTTATTCCTTACACAGGTTTAGTTAGACCCAGTGTGCTGATGAACATCATTCAAGAAGTAGTTGTAGAAGGCAGTGATGCCATAGTGATGGCTGACGGAGGTAATTCTTTTGCTTGGGCAACCCACTACCTAAAATTTACCCAAGCAAAGCGATGGCGGATCAGTACTGGTTTTGGCTCGATGGGACACTTCACCACCGGAGTTGTTGGGGCTGGTATCACAAGTAATAGTAAAGCAGTAGCGATCGTCGGTGATGGCTCGATGCTGATGAATAACGAAATCAATACTGCTGTTCAATACGATATTCCTGCCGTTTGGATTGTCCTCAACGATGCCCAATACAATATGTGTAGCCAAGGAAATGCAAAACAAGGATACAGTAACGCAAAAACCAAGTTTCCACCAATAGACTTTGTCATGTTTGCACGTAGTATGGGCGCAGATGGCATGACTGTAACACGAGAATTTGAACTCAAAACAGCACTAACAAAAGCAATGAATTCTAAAGTTCCGTTTGTTGTTGATGTCAAAATCAATCCCAATGAATCTGCACCAATTGGTACACGAATAGCTAGCTTAATCAAACAAAGCTGCTGATTAATTTTAGAGGATTTACTTCAAGTATAAGTCATACTTGTGCCTAACAAATTTGCATGTTTGTTGAAAACTAAATAGTGTTACTTAGCCCAAATAAGTCAGGTTTTAGGAATTACAGCAGACTTTAAAAGTTAAGTAGAGCCTTTAACCTCGCAAAAATTAAGAAGTTCAGAGGAGATTTTTCACAATGCATAATCCAGTAGGTATTCGCTCACTGGCTCTCAGTTTTCCCAGCATTATTCGCACCAAAGATTACTACAAGGAAAAATATCCTGAGTTGGTTGCTCAATCTGAGAAAAAAAGCTTGGCAAAGTTAATGTCGCTTGTAAAACCTACTCCCAGTAGTGAATTTGAGATGGAAATGATACCATATCTGTCAGATCCATTCCGAGGTATGGTCGAGAAGCGAGTACTTGCACCAGGGGAGACTTCTCTGACAATAGAATATGGTGCAGCCAAAGATGCCATTGTAGCAGCAAAGCTTTCTCCTCGTGACGTTGATCTCATAATCGGCTGCTCGGTCTTACCAGAACGTATTGTATATGGTAGTGCTGCCTATATTGCTGCTGAACTGGGAATACAAAGTGCTACGTGGAATCTCGATGCCACTTGTGCTAGTACTCCAGTCGCACTACAAACTGCCTGTGCTTTGGTACAAACGGGAATGTACCGTAATATACTAGTAGTTGTTTCCTTCACTTTCTCTCGTTTGGTTGATGAAAATAGCACCCTCTCATGGTTTTTTGGCGATGCAGCTGGAGCCTTCTTAGTCAGTTCACTGGGTGTCAACCAGGGCATTCTAGGTACTAAGACAGTTAACACAAGTGCATTATGTGACAGCCTCTATGTTGAGATTGAAGATGATGAACAGAGTAATCCACAACTACGTGTAAAAGTCTCCAAGTCTCTGAACAAGGTTATGAGCGAAACAGCTACGGATTTGTTGCGGACATGTTGTGAAGGTGCAGTCGCTGCTGCTGGTGTCACCTTAGATGATATCGATTTTTTCATCGTCAATACATCCACTGCTTGGTTTGCTAACTTTTGTATCCGTGTTCTGGGAATTGATCCAGACCGCATAATTAGCTGCTATCCTGCCTACGCCAATATAGGACCAGTACTATCTTTAGCTAATCTTTACCATGCTGCCCAGTTGGGTAAGATTCGTGAAAATGATTTGGTTTTGATCTATGGCTTTGGTGCAGCCAGCAGTGCTTGTGCTACGGTGATGCGTTGGGGTGATGTAGCATTAGGTTCTGCCCCTGTTCAGGGAGCGAGCGGTTTCGCATTTAACTAGCAATAGACTTATTCCTAAATTGTGACATGACAACTTGAGTCTCATTTTATTGATCAAAGGTTGTTTTAAAAGTGACTCAATCACGAATCTAAAGAGTTATACCAATTCAAAATTCAAAATAGCCTGTGGCAAGGCTTACGCCAACAAAATTCAAAATCGCGCAGCGTTGCGAGGTTCTCGACGCAATCTCAACCCAGGTGTAGCAAGGGTTTCTGGTCTTGTATTTGTTGCTGAATTTTAGAGAATTGGTATTATACAGGTTTCAGTTTAAACTGCTACAACTAGAAAGACGCAGTGATTGATATCTAGTCCAATTTAGGAAATGGGTATTAGGTGATATCATCTCCGGTAAATTACTTGTCATATCTCCGTGCGAGTACAAAGAAGTAAAACGCTCTGTACTCTACGGTAAAGCCAGACTAAGGCAATGGCAAGTATTTAACCGGACATGATAGGAAGAGAGTTGCCAATCAAAGTAGTGATTTTGTGTTCATCAGGCTTGAATAAACAAATATTTTAGTCTCTTGTTTCACAACAATTTTTAGCAGGACAGGAAGTTTATAATACCCAATTTTTTACCTCATTATCAGTCAATACTTTGCCAATTTTACGGTATTCAGTATCGGCAGCGATTCTGATATGTTTCATCATGACAGGTTGATTGGCATCGGCCGCTAAAAAAGCGGCATTCAAGGCAATATTGCGAATATTCCCTCCTGAAACGTTTAATTTACCTAACTGTTCATAATCTAAATCCTGAGTAGGTACACCAGGGGGAAATATTCGCCGCCAAATTGCTGTTCTTTCATTCACATCTGGAAAAGAGTAATTCAAAATAAATCTAATGCGCCGTAAGAAGGCAGTATCTATAGATTCCTTTAAATTAGTAGTTAAAACTACTAGCCCTTGGTAAGCTTCCATTCGTTGTAACAGATAACTAACCTCAATATTGGCATGACGGTCATGACTATCTTTTACTTGTGTTCGTTTGCCAAATAAAGCATCAGCTTCATCAAATAGCAATACTGCACCACCAATTTCTGCTGCATCAAATATGCGACGTAAGTTTTTTTCTGTTTCACCAATGTATTTACTGACTACAGAACTTAAATCAATGCGGTAGAGGTCAAGATTTAACTCATTTGCTACTACTTCTGCTGATAAAGTCTTACCAGTTCCACTGGCACCAGCCAATAAAGCACTAATACCTAAACCACGGCCACCTTTACTAGCAAAACCCCATTTTTCATACACTTTCATTCTTTGACGGACATGTGCAACCATTTCTCGTAGGGTTTGGCTTTGTTCTTCTGGTAGAATTAAATCATCCCAAGTAGCAGATGAGCGGATATGTTGAGCTAAGTCGTCTAGTTGGGGACGAGCAAGCGATCGGCAACTGTGCCACAAAACTTTAGCGAAATTGTTTTTACTCTCTGCCTTAAAAGTATTAAAAGCCTCTGCACAAGCCGACTCAATGGCTACTTGACTTAAATTAAAATGTGAAACTAGCTTTTCTATATGTCCATTCAGTTCTGCTGCTTTTGTTCCTAAATTTTCTTCCCAAACAGCATATTGCTCTGACTTGCTTAAAGATAAAACTTCTCTAGTAATAAAATTATATTGGGTCAGTGGTAGTCTATCTCGACCAGCGATAATTAATCTACTCTTAATATTATCCACTAACTGTTCAAGAGTTGCTACTACCGCAACATCTTCCCCACTGAACTGATAGCAATCTAGTAGTAAAACACTATTACTTAATTTTGCTTCTCTTTCCCATCTCCGTTGCCATTGAGTTAAATGATTAGCATTTAGAGGTAATCTATGGGCTTTTGTTACATATAAATTACAGCCTAATTGACTACAAATCTCTGCGGCAATATTAGTGATAGCTGTTAGCTCCTGTCCAAATAATTGAATTACAGGACTAGCTGAATTGTTAGATTCAACCGACCAAAGATTTGCTAACTGTTCAGCTAAATTTTGATGAGATGGCTGTAAGTGAATTTGCTGTTTATTCTTGATGTTTATAGGCTTGACTAAATCCCGTAATTGTTCATCTAAATGAGCTTCACCTAAAAGATAGCAAAGAATAGATTTATCGATTTTTAATCTACTTTTTGTTAAAGTCTCACTGGGCGAAACTTCTACTAATTGCCAATAATGTAAAGGACAATCACCTGATAAAATTCGCCAAAGAGGTTGAGGTAAAACAGCTAAAGCTAAACTGAGAGTAGGATAATTTAAATAGGAATTATCTTGAGCATTAGCACATAAATCTTCAAAATTGCGATCTAGTTCCATCGCCACACACATGAGCAACACATCCCTTTCAAACTCTGATAAATCAAAAGTAATGCAAAGCTGCTCTAATGCTGGCGTAATTGATAGTGAAGTGGTGATAGGAAATTGAATATTTTGCGTTTGTGGGTCAACTTCATCTAACTCAATATCAATATCTTCTACTTCATTAATAATTACATTTCTGATATAATCAGTTGCTGCCAGTAAGTGTTGCAAATTATTGTCATACCACTCTTGAGTTATTGTTGCGTTCATAGTATTTGCTCCACCCACAATTATCAATTGAGCTACCAGTAAGATTTTTAATAAAAATCTTGGTTTTCCTTGGCACAAAGTCCAAGAAAGCATATATTAAAGATAGTACCTTATACCTAGCCTCATCCGGAATATGGTTTACACCAGGTTAAGCAAAACCCGCCCCTCTGTGCGTGCTGTAGTGCAAAAGCGTAATGAAGAAGTATCTGTAAAATCTGGTGAGAAAGTTGACAGTAGCACCAAAGCACAGCCAGAGTCAGAACGGCCTATGCCTGAATACTCCTCATCTGGTTGGGATCAGCTTAAAGCTAGGTTTCAGAATCCTGGTGAAACCATTGCTGTACAAACATCTGGTGATTCTCCACAAATACAGTTAGCACGAAAAAAATCATCGTGGCAGCGTGTAAAGAACAAATCAAAAGCCAATCAACAAGGAGATAAAAAATCTGAAGGCCAGGGTAACTCTCAAGCTCAACAAAATTCTCCAGTACAACGAAATGCAGGTGAACAAAAATGGAATAAGCTTAACAGCATACTTGCTCCAGCCCTGAAAAGAAAATTAGATCCCGCAGAACTTCAAGCTGCTGCTCAAGGGAAGCTGCTAAATGAATTAGAATTAGGGCAAGTAGTTAGACATTTAAAAACTTGGAATAACATCAAATCTCGTTTTATTGATGACTGTCCTGAATTAATGAAGCAAATCATCAATTATCGAGAAAAAGTTGTTAAACAGATTATAACTCAAATTTTAGATATCAATCCAGAATTTCAGACCTTAGACGTGGTTCTTGGTGATAATAGTGGAGTAGTGAGAATAAAATTAATTGACGCTGTAGCCGCAGGAAGCACTGATCTTTCATCTGATTATGATATTACCTTTTCTGCGAAAAAGGGTAAGGAATCATTAGAAATTCTAGCAGTTGATAAATTCAATGATTTGTTTAGAAAACAATGGGGTAAAGAGTCAGGCTTAGTTTTTGATACCAATGTTTATACATCTGGTCATATGCGTCCAGAAGCTTTTCATGGTCATGGCTCTAAACTAAACCTAGTAAACAGAATAAGTGCTATCCTCAAGAATTTAGAGGATAAACGTCTACCGCTCACCGAAGATAAAATATTAGAAATTAATCAATTAGTCTTTCAAATTCAATCTATTCCTGATCAGCAAACTTCTACTAAATTATTCTCACTGGATATTGGTACTTTAAATGTCAAGTTACCTATTTTTGTTAAGAAGCTGAAAGATTTACAAAAAGATTTAAAAACAGTTGTCAAAGAGCAGTATCAAGAAAGTAAGGATGCTTATGGAGTTGGAGAAGAATTTGATGAAATAGCTACCGTCATGTCATTGTTACACATGAAAGAGTATTGGCAGCAGGGACAATCTGCCGGTGCAAACTGGAATTATTATAAGAAACGTATGACTAGCCAAAAATTACCTGCCCATTTGAAGCAAGTAAACAAAGCTAGGATTAAGGAAGCGAATAAGATTCATAATCAACTTCTTGAAGAACGGCGCAGAAAAATAGCAAGTTACAACAGTAAAGCTAAAAATCAACAAGATGCCAATTTAGAGATGAAGGCTAACAATGAACTCTATGTTGAGTATCTTCAGCGTGTTCAAAATAAGAAAGCTGAAATTAAAGCAATAGAAGGACAAAGTGAATCATCTGATAGATTAAAAACCTTGAAACTAGAATTGCAGACACTACAGAGTAAAGCTTTATTCTTTGCTAATGAAGCTTATTTAACTGCCCCTGCTGCCGAACAAGTAGTACTAAATCAACAAATAGGTCTAGGTGTAAAAATTCCCGTAGAACAGTATCTAACTTCCATTAATGAGCAGGTTGCTTTTATTGGTGAACAAATTCATCATAGTCATGGTAACTTCGGTAGAGCATTATGGAAGACTGCTAAATATGTTGAGCGACTTTTAAAAGCTATAGAAGCTATAGATGGAGACACTCATGGATCTGTTCCTAGTCAAAAAGTTAAGAATCAAGTAGATAAATTAAATCCATTGATAGATAATTTACTGAAAAAGATTAAGAAGAATGAAAGCCTCAAGGATTCTGAAAGAGATAAAGCAGCCAAAAATTTAGCTCAAGCTAATTCATCATTATTAGGTAGAAATCCAACTGAATTTAGCCAGAAAATTCTAGATTTACAGGTTAATGTAACCTTACAAGCCCAATCTTATTTGACAAAGAACAAAAGTTAATTAGATTCAAAGAGTTTATGCAGTATCAGCAACTTAAATGTATTTTTACTTTCCCTGGTGATTCAGACGCAGTTGAGTCAATTGATATTAGTTCTGATGGACAAACTTTAGTAAGTGGGAGTTGGTCAGATGGAACTATCAAGATTTGGAACTTATTAACCAAAGAACTCAAGCAAACATTAGCGGGACATGAATTAGCAGTAAGTGCTGTGAAAATAAGTCCCAATCAACAAATTATTGCTAGTGGTAGTCGAGATGAAACTGTAAAGTTATGGGACTTGAATACAGGTAATTTAAAGCATACGTTGAAAACTTATGGTGAAGAAGTAGATAAGGAAATTGCCTGTGTTTTATTTAGTTTAGATAGCCAAAATATTTATACAGCAACTGAAGGTGGAAGCACCTACTTTTGGGATGTGAATACGGGTCAGAAACTAGGAAATTTGGGCATTATGTCTACCGGATGTTCACATCTAGATATTAGTTGGGATGGGGGAACAATTGCTGGTATTTATTTAGATAATTTATATATATTTGATCCACCAAGAAAAAAGCGATCGGCAATCACCACAGGTTTTAACAATTGCTCAGTTGCTGTCAGTCCTAATGGTGAAACAATATACATTAGTGACAACAAAGGTAAGATTCATTTGTGGAATTCTCAAACCGCTCAAAGAACAGTCACCTTAACAGGACATTTAGGAAGAGTGAGAAAGATAACTATTAGTCCAAATAAACAGATTTTAGCGAGTGGAGATGAAGACGGGATAATCAAACTTTGGGATCTCAATTCTCAAACAGAATTGTGTAGTTTCACAGCACATTCAGCAGATATCACTGGGTTGGTTTTTACTCCAGATAGCCAAAATATTATTAGTAGTGGTGATACAACTATTAAAGTTTGGGAGAGTAAAACTATATAAAATTATTTTACTCAACTGGTAAGATACTGTTGACTTATCTAAGTAAAGAAATTATACTGTTGGAGATATATATATTTTATACAGAATATTTTTACTTTAACACAGATACTACATTAGTATTAATAGTATGACATCTCTAACTTGGTATCAAAGATTGCAAGACTTAGCTGATAATGTTGCCAAAGATATAGCCTTACTAAAGGATTTTGAGGATGCTTTACATTACGAAGATGATCCTAGACGTAAAGCTAGATACAATCGAGAGATTAAACAGTTAAAAGAATCTGCTAAGTGTTATCAGCAAGAATACGATAATCTCAAGCAGCAAATTACAAACAGTAAACAATCATCAGAAGTACAAAATCTAGGTGTGCAGCTATATCAGATGAACACCAAATTAAACCTAATCTTAAATAGCCAAGTAGCGATTTCCCAAAATTTGAATCAAATGCAACAAACCCTACTGGCTAGATATGATGCTACACAACAATTAATTATTAGTTCAGTCGCTCAAAATTTGAATCAAAATCAATTACTATTAACTCAAACTTTACTTGATGCTTTAGAAAATAACCAACTTTCTGAAACAGAAATACAACAAATATTGGTAATTTTAGCAACAAGAATACCAGCTTTACCTTCCGGTCAGATAGAGGTAGCAGATATTATTAAAAATCCTGAATTAGATGCAAAACATAGACTAAAAATTGCACTCCCCATTATTCCCTTTATTTTGGATTACGAAGGTGAGTTAGAGTTAGGAACTGGTTTCAATATTAAAACAGTTTTGACTTGGGTAAAATCTAAGTTAGGGATATATTAAAGTATGGATTTACATCGAGAATATTTAGATGAAAATTTGAAAATTTATTATAAATTACTTAAGGACTTGGAAGAGAAAGAACTTTATGAAGATGATCCACGTCGCAAAGCTAAATACTCTAATGATATTAAAGAAATTAAACAAAAAATTCATGATTGTAATTTACAAATACAGTCATTACAAACTAATGAATTTATAGAGTCCAAGACAAGTAACAATCAGGACAATTATATAATTCAAGATTCTGCTTTAGATTTAGATAAACAGCCTCTAAAAAAGTTTGAGAATTATGAAAAAAAATATCTTCAACTCACAGACTTAGCCAGTTTTTGCGCTCATACCTTCCCACTTCTACGATGGATGCACCAACCTGTACCATCTCAATATGTCAGTTGGTATTTTAGAAAAATACAAGGATTTTTCATCTGTGAAGGACAACATATTCCCCAGGAAAAAAAGAGATATTTATATCAATGTGTTGAACTTTTCTTTCGTTGTGCGTATAGACTACCTTCTCAAGACTTTGATAAAGATTTAGATCAAATTGACGATTATGCACGCGCAAAGTTATGGGCATCTTACCAAGGTTTTATGAAAATTTCTAAAAATTTTGGCTATAAAGTAATTACATCTGACCTAGAAGCAGATAGCGAAATATTCCTCTCGAATACTCTCTTGGAAGTTCTAATAACGCTTAGAGAGGGATTGTCTTATACTTTAGACTCAGAACTACAGAATGTTGAACCTCTATCACCAGCAGAACGCGATACTATTAGTTTTATGATATATGTGATTGACTTTATTTTTGATGAAAAAAAAGCTAGAAATTCAAAGCAAAATCTTGACTTACCAGAAGGTATTGTACTTAAACTTTTTGATATATTAAATTTTACATTTAAAGATTATTTAGGTGTAAAATTACCTAAACGTGAAGATATAGATGCACTAATAGACTTTCCTTCCTACATCTCTGATCTTAGCAATTGCTGGGAGGATGATCTGTAATAAGAAAATATTAAAGACAATGGTTAACTATCTGTATTTATACTTTGAAATCATTGCTATGTGATGTTCATTAAATTTCTGTAGTTTTTACCTCCTATCCAACCAAATTCCAACCTAAAGCGGCTGCAACTTGTCCGGCTAATTCTAGGGGGTTGAAAGGTTTAGCGATAGCTGTTTTAATACCTAGTTGTGCATAGCGTCTACGGTCTGTGGCTTGAATTTTAGCAGTTAATAAAATTACGGGAATTTCTTTTGTATGAGGATTAGCTTGTAAATGTTCAAATGCTGTTAATCCGTCCATGTCCGGCATCATGACATCTAATAAAATGGCATCGGGTTGATATTTTTCTGCTTGCACTATTCCCTCTTTTCCTGAACTAGCAGTAGAAACTTCCCAACCAGCGACGGTTTCTAAACAAACTTTGGCTACTTCTTGAATATACTGCTCATTATCAACTACTAAAATTCTTTTTGTACTCATATTCTTTATCCTGTTAAATTATTCTTGGTGAGTAATTCGTTGTAGTAAATCTATAACTTTCTGTTCAAATTCTTGAGTTGTAACTCTGCCTTTAGTTAAAAATTCTGTATGTCCTAATTTCAATCTATGGCGTTCAGATTCATCTAAATCTTTGGCTGAATAAACTACTAAGGGAATATTACAAAGCTGATTATGTTGTTTGAGCCAATCAACTACAGTAAAGCCGTCACTTTCTGGTAAAATTAAATCTAAAATTAATAAATCGGGATTGACTTCTTGACTAATTTGAATTGCTTCTCTACCCGTTTTGGCGAGAAAAGTTTCAATATCATGTCGCTCAAATAAAGTGACTAATAAATCTGCTAAATCGCTGTCATCTTCCACAATTAAAATTTTGGCTTGTTTGGAATGTTCAGCTATGACTTGTTTTAAAGAATCTAACAAGGATCTTTCTTCTACTGGTTTACTCACCCAATCAGCAAAGTCGGTATTTGGGGCATGGCTTTTATTTTGTCTGTAAACGCTACAGATCACAATGGGGATGTTTTGTGTATCTTCTCTGGCTTTTAAGACTGCCATTGTTTGCCAACCGTTCATTTTTGGCATGAGTAAATCTAGTAAAATCACATCGGGGTGTTCGGTGACAGCTTTAGCGATCGCCTCTTCTCCATTCCCTACCGTAATTACTCGATAACCTCCTTTTTGTAGTAACTTTTCTAGCTCACTAAGAATAGTGGAATCATCATCACAAACTAAAACTAGCGGTGAGTGTTGGGGTTTAATTCTGGGAGATTTTAACAAACTAGGATGTTCAGGTTCTACAACTGGTGCTTCTACAATTGGTAGTGTAAAGTAAAATGTACTACCCTGACCTAAAACACTTTCTACCCAAATTTGTCCATTGTGTTGTTGAACAATGCTCTTACATATAGCTAAACCTAAACCAGTACCCTCATGATTACGAGAATCGGAAGAATCAACTTGTTGAAATCGTTCAAAAATACTGTCTAATTTATCGGTAGGTATTCCTCTACCACTATCTTGAACTGTAAATAAAATTTCGTTTCCTTGTTTCTCTGCTTTTAGCCATACTGTCGCACCTGCTAAGGAAAACTTAATGGCATTACTTAATAAATTAGTCAGAGTTTGCACAATGCGATCGGGATCTGCCCACAATTCTACAGATATACTAAAGACACTGAGAATTACTCCTGCTTTGTCAGCTAAAGGCTGCATCACATTTACTGCTGAAGCAATCAAATCTGACACATTGCAGGTTTCTCGCTCCATTTTTACTTTACCTGATTCAATGCGCTCAATGTCCAGAATATCGTTAATTAATCTTACTAATCTTTCGGTGCTATCGGTAGCAATTTGCAGTAAGCGTTTACCTTGTTCTGAATTTGTGGGTAATAAACCACTAGCTAACATTCCTAAAGAACCATGAATTGAGGTTAGAGGTGTTCGCAATTCATGACTAACTACAGAAACAAACTCATCTTTCATCCGTTCTACTTGTTTACGGTCAGTTATATCCCGTAAAATTACTGTAAAAACACATTCATTACCAATATCTAATCGAGAAATAGAAGCTTCTGCGGGAAATTCTACCCCATTTTTACGCCGTCCAAATATTTCCCGACGTTCACCCATTTTTCGCGCCGAATTGGCAGATTTGCCAAAATCCACTACATGTTGACGATGTACTTGAGCAAAACGCATTGGTAGGAGTATATCTAAACGTTTTCCTAAAACTTCTTGGGCAGTGTAGCCAAAAATCTTCTCTGCTCCTTGGTTAAATAAGGTAATCTTCTGGCTGCCATCAATAGAAATAATTGCATCATCGGCTATACCCAAAATGCCCTCAAATCGATTTTGCGAAATTCTTAATTCTTCTTGGGTTCTTCGGCGTTCATCCAGTTCTGTTTGTAGTTGATGATTGACAGTAATTAATTCTACTGTACGTTCAGCAACTCTCAATTCTAATTCATTATTAGCTTGTTGTAGTGCTAATTCTGCTTGTTTACGTTGACTAATATCACGAGCGACAATTTGTGATGCTGGTTTTCCTTGATAGGTAAAAGCTGCTCCCACAATTTCTAGGTCTATTACACTACCGTCTAGACGTAAAAACTGTACTTCATGTAAAGGAATAGAATTATTAATTGTTTTTAATTGGTGAATACTTTCGTTAATTTCTGCTTTAAAGTTGGGATGAACAAAGTCAATTATTTGTTTATTGAGTAATTGCTCTGGTTGATTTGCACCAAATAACTCAACGGCAGCACTATTTAAAAATACAAAATTACCTTCGCTTTCAATAAAAATTGCTTCTGGACAAAGTTCTACTAATTGTTTATAGTTTTCTTGAGTTTGGTGGAGGGCTGTTTCTGCTAATCTGCGTTCACTCTGATTTTTTAAAGCAGCAATTCCATAAGCTAAATCTCTGGCTAGTTCTTTGAGTAGTTTAACTTCGTCAGCATCAAAAGCATCTGCTTGGGCAGAATAAATATTTAATGCTCCCAAAGTTTGTTGTTCTGCTATTAAAGGTAAAGCTATGAGTGCGGCAAAACCTTGATTACTGGCCTGACATTGCCAAATTGTGTAATGGGAATCAGTAAAAATATTTTGAATAATTGCAGGTTTACCTGTGCGGATAGCTGTACCTGTGGGATTTTGACCATTGATTGTATCTGCCCAAGAGAGATGAAGAAAGCCAAAATATTCATCTGGATAACCTGCTTGTGCTACTGGACGAATACTTTTTTGCTGATCATGTTCTGCAAAGCCTACCCATGCTGATTGATAACCACCAACTTCGACAATAATTTGACAAATTCGCTGGAGTAAATCAGATTCATTTTTGGCTCGGACTAATGCCTGATTACAAGCACTTAATGTTTGTAATGTCCGGTTCATGCGTTGAATTTCTCTCTCTGCCCGTTTGTATTGGCTAATATCCCGCATGATTGCTAGATGTACTATTTTGTGATCTTCGGTATGAGGTAGAGGGACGCTGTGCATTTCCATCCAGCGACGATTATTTTGGCTGCTAATAATCTCCAATTCCCAACTACCTTTATCACCTTGACAAACACGATTATTTAACTGAGTGAAAGCAGTTTGATATTCGGGAGCAATAAAATGCTCAAAAGATTTACCAATTACGGCAGCAGCACTATTAACTTCCAGTAATGCTATGCCGGCAGGATTAATTGCTAATAATGTTTGATCAGCAGCGATAATTATCACACATTCCGGTTCTGTTTCAAAGATAGCACGCCAGCGATTTTCCTGTTCAGATGAGGAAATTTTAGCTGTTTGTGCTACGTGTCGTAATAGTTTGACCCGTTCTAATCGATTGATGATGCGGGTAACAAGTTCTGGGCCAATAATCGGCTTACTGACAAAATCATCAGCACCAAGGCTATATACTTGGTTAACAATTTCTGCATCATTGTGGACTGTTAAAAATAAAATTGGTAATTCATCCCAATGGGAATTATTACGTACGGCTTGACATAGTTCTAAGCCATTGGCATGGGGCATTTCTACATCTAAAACTAATAAATCTGGTTTTACTGTTTCTAGAGTAGTCCAGAATTTTTGTGCATCTTCGAGGGTGATGACTTTTAAACCCCAAGGTGTGAGTAAGATTTGTAATAAAGCGAGAATTTGCGGGTCATCGTCTACAACTAAAATTTTCGCTTCTTGTACTTTTAAACTATTCGTGGGAGCTTCTTTAGTTAATTGTCCTCTTACATTATTTGCGGTGGGAGTAGTTGTTTTTTGCTGCTTTTTCTCGATTTCTTGACGCAGTTGTTTAACCCAAGTTTGTAGGTTGGTTTTGTCGCTAGTGGTGAGGTTTTTAGGAGATTTCAGTAATTTTTCGATTTTTTTGGCTAGTTCTGAGGCTAGGGGTAAGCCAAATGTACCCAAAGAACCTGCTAAGGTGTGGGCTTCTGTGATGGCGGGCGATCGCTCTTCTTTGGTAAAGTTCTGATCTTGGCAACTTTCGGCCGCTTGTTCTAACACCCCCACCTGTTCATCTATCCTGCCCCTAAATCGCTGCCAAACTTCAGCAATCTGCTCTTGTATTTGTGGTTGATTTTTTCCCTTCTCTTCCCGTTTTGCAGATTTTCCTTTATTGGCCGCAACTTTCCCTGTTTCCCCTTCTTCTTCTAAAGCTTTGAGACGATAACCAATCCCATATACTGTTTCAATCAAATCACCAGCCGCATCAACGGCTCTGAGCTTCATTCGCAACCCTTTGATATGGGTGCGTACGGCTTCTTCTCCTGGTGTGTCTTCATAAGACCACAAATGCTCTAAAATCATTCCACAGCTAAACACCCGACGGGTATTTCGCATAAACAGTTCTAATAGCGCATATTCTTTGGGAGTCAGGGAAAGGGGATTTTGACCATAACTCACTTCACAGCTACTTGGGTCTAGTCGCAGATTACCCCATTCTAAAATCGGTTGTGAACTTGTACCACCACGACGTAATAAAGCCCGCACCCGTGCCACTAACTCTTCTTGGTCAAAGGGTTTAACTACATAGTCATCTGCACCGGCATCTAAACCAACTGCTTTTTCATGACTGCTATCACAACCAGTTAAGAGTAAAATTGGTACTTGCCGACCGCTAGACCTGATTTGTCGGCATAAACTAATTCCGTCTAATTTAGGCAAGACTACATCTAAGAGTATTAAATCATAATCATAAGTTTCGATTAAATCCCAAGCCGCATTTCCATCTGTAGCCACTTCCACAGCATAATTTTGCTCAGAAAGAACAGCATTTAGGGCATAAGCATTTAACTCGTCATCTTCAACAACTAAAATCTTCATATAAAAAATTTTGTTACAGTTAATTATGTGAACAAGG